>CALMSQ010000285.1:0-3999 GCA_937872345.1 uncultured Burkholderiales bacterium
TTCTGCGCCAGCGCCGCGAGCGCCGACAACACGCCCAGCGCCACCAGCAGCCAGATCGTCGGCGGCGTGCGCCCCGCCTCGAGCGACGCGACCGTCATCGCACCGAACGCGATGAACTCGCCCTGCGGCACCAGGATGACCCGCGTGACCGCGAACACCAGCACCAGCGCGATCGCGGCCAGCGCGTAGATCGCGCCGTTGATGACCCCGTCCTGGACGAGGAACAGGAAGATCGTCGAATCCAATGCGCGCCCTATCGTTCGAATCGCGCCGGCAGAGTGGCGACGTCGAGGCGCCGGTTGTCGCGCTTGTACGGCGCCGGCGCGACGGTGGCACGGATGCGCTTCTGCGGGCGCCCCGGGGCGCCCCACACCACGACGACCTGCGTACCCGGCTCCGCATGGTCGACGTCGATCGTGCACAGCGACAGCATCTGTCGAAACGTGTAGCTGTAGCAGCGCGAGGTACTGGCGCCCACGACCGCCTCGCCGTCGAGCACCTCGTCGACGTGCATGCAGCCGAGCAGGTTGCGCGGCATCTCCATCGGGTCGAACGGCTCGCCGTCGCGAAACAGCGACGCATGGACGTCGATCACGTCCTCGCTGTTCCAGACCAGCGTCACCATTCTGCGGCGCGGGTTCGCCAGCTCCGCCTCGAGCGCGGCGCGCCCGGTGAAGTCGTGGTCGAGCCGGATGCTCTTCGCCCAGCCGAGCTCGACCGGGCTGCGGTAGAGCGCGGAAAGGTCGCCGAAGCGCAGGCTGCCGGCCGTGGACGGCCGCGCGGTGACCATGCTGCGAAACCGCCGCTCGCACCAGTCGTGGTAGGGCTTCTGGTCCTGGCCGTACAGCGCCGGCAGGTAGTCGACCGACGGCGTCGGGAAGCAGGCCTCGACGTGGTTGACCATCTTCGTGCGCCCGCCGAGACGCCGGATGCCGAAGTCGCGACCTGCGTCGAGGATCGCCTGATAGATGGCCTGCGCGTCCTCGCCGCGCCCGTGCAGCTCGTAGCCCAGTTCGCCGGCCATCCCCTGGCGCAGCAGGTCGAACGCCATGTCGCCGATGCGCACACGGCGAAAGCGCATGAAGCCGATGTCGCGCAGGCTCTCGCCGCAGACCTGCTCGAGCAGGTACAGCGAAGCGGGGCCCTGCACCTGGAAGATGAAGCGCTCGGCGCCGGCCAGCTCGGCCCGCGCCCGATAGCCACCCGCTTCGTGCCGGTAGGCGACCCACGGCACGCCGGGCCCGCTGGTGAAGAGGAACTCGTCGTCGGCGAGCCGCATCAGGATGCCCTCGCCCATCAGCTTGCCGCGCTCGTTGCAGAGCGACAGGTGCTTGGCCTGTCCGATCTCGTAGGCGGAAAAGCCGTTGACCGAGACGTCCGAGAAGAACTGCAGCGCGTCAGGCCCCTTCAGGCGGAACTTGGCGAGGGGCGACCAGTCGCCGATGTAGCAGGTCGTCTTCCAGGACTGGCTCTCGTCGACCCAGTCGGTGTACTCATGGGCCTCGAAGTAGCCCGCGAACCGGGTGTAGGTGGACGCCCCGCGGTCGACCGGAACGCCCGGCGTGAGCGCAATGGATGGGCGGAACGGGGATGGCTGCATGCGTCTCGGCAAGGGGGCGCGACCGGATGCGCACGCCGCGGAAACGATCGTCTATTACGCTATAGAAAGTTGTCAAGCTGCGGAAATCACCCGGTGATGATCGGGCGCAGCGTCTCGATTTCGTCGACCATGAAGTCGAAGAGCGCGGCCACACGGGGCGTGTGGCGCACGTCCGGGTGCGCGAGCACGCGCCAGATCCGCGTGAGCTCCGGGATGGGCCCCAGCACGCGCACCAGTTCGGTCTCGGCGTCGCCCAGCGCGGTGGGCAGCGGCGCGATGCCGATGCTCGCCTTCACCGAATTGAGCAGCCCGAGCACGCTGTTGTTGCGCGCGACGATGCGCCCGTTCGGCGCGACCTCGCGAAGCCACTTCGCCGCGCGATGCCCGGCCATCGTCTCGTCGAAGCCCGCGAGCGCGTGGCGCTCGAGGTCCTCGACGCGCTCGGGCTTGCCGTGGCGCTCGACGTACTTGCGGCTGGCGTACACCGCCCACAGCGAGTCGCCGATCTTGCGGCCGATCAGCACCCCGTCGTCAGTGTCGCCCGAGCGCAGCGCCACGTCGGCCTCGCCCTTCGACAGATCGAGGTAGCGGTCGCTCATCGCGAACTCGACGTCGAGCCCCGGATAGCGTGCGCGGAAGCGCTCGAGCAGCGGCGAGTGGCTGATCCGCACCGCGAGCGGCTCGGGACAGGTGACTCGGACGACGCCGACCGCGTCGCGCTGCGACACCGCAACCTGCTCCTCGAAGCCCGAAACCGCCTGCTCGACGCGCTGCGCGTGCGGCAGCAGCGATTCGCCGAACTCGGTGAGCCGGTAGCCCGTCGGGTGGCGCCTGACCAGCGGCCGGCCGATGCCCCGCTCGAGTTCGGTGAGCCGCCGCTGCACCGTCGACTGGTTCACCTTCAGCGCGCGCGCCGCCGCCAGCGTGCTGCCGTGCCGCGCAACCGCGAGGAAATACCGGAGGTCGTTCCAGTCGAACACGGGCGAGCCATGCAGTTTCGCTGCCCCATTATGCGATTTTCCCGGCTTCCGGGGTTGTCGCGGCGCGTCCAGACTGGGCTCACGTCGATCTTCCGACACACCCGAAGGAGCCACCGATCATGAGCAACGCCCAAGCCCTCGACCCGATCGCGTTCAAGGCCGCGCTGCGCGAGCAGTGGGACAAGTCCGCCGCCGGCTGGAACGCGCACGCGCCGCAGATCCGCGCGTGGCTGGCCACCGCCACCGAGGCGATGCTGGACATGGCCGCGATCGGGCCGCGCTCGCGCGTGCTCGACGTCGCCGCCGGCTCGGGCGACCAGACGCTCGACATCGCCGCGCGCGTCGGTCCCGACGGCTGCGTGCTCGCCACCGACCTGTCGCCGGCCATCCTGGCGCTGGCGCAGCGCAACGCCGAGCGCGCCGGCCATCGCAACGTCGAGACGAAGGTCGCAGACGGCGAACGCCTGCCGGTCGACGACGCGAACTTCGACGCCGCGGTGTGCCGGCTCGGCCTGATGTTCTTCCCCGATCCGCTGCAGGGGCTGCGCGAGATGCACCGCGCCACGCGGCCCGGCGGCCGCACCTGCACGATGGTGTTCTCGCGCCCCAACCGCAACCCCTGCGTCACGATCCTGATGTCGACCGCGCTGAAGCACGCCGGTCTCGCCCCGCGCGATCCATTCCAGCCGGGCGGCCTGCTCAGCCTCGGCAAGCCCGGCCTGGCCGACGAGTTGTTCCGGACGGCGGGCTTTCGCGACGTCGCGACGACCACGCTCGACGCGCCGTTTCGCCTGCCCACTGCGCGGCACTACCTCGACTTCGTGCGCACGTCGGCCAGCCCGATCCAGCAGATGCTGGGCCGCCTCGACCGTGCCGCGGCCGACGCGGCCTGGACCGAGATGGAGCAGCGGCTCGGCGAATTCACGACGTCGGACGGGTGGGTCGGGCCGAACGAGTTGCTGCTGACGGTGGGGCGGCGATGAATGCGGGGCGCCGCCTGGCGCCTCACTTGCGCCACCACCAGACGAGCAGCGACAGCAGCAACGAGACGACGATGGACGTCGTCAGCGGGAAGTAGAAGCGGAAGCCCTCGCGCTCGATCGCGATGTCGCCGGGCAGTCGGCCGAATGGCAGCTTCGAGAGCCAGGGCCACAGCAGGCCGGCGACGAGGAGCAGCAGGCCGATGGCGATGAGGAGGCGTTGCATGGTCGGGCGGCCCGGGACACCGGCGCAGGCAAGGTGAAAGCCGGCTCTGCTCAGCCCCGGGATACACGGAATTGTGCCTCGGACACGAGCCGGCAGCCATCCCCTACGAACGCCGACATCGACCGCAGCATCGAGTCGGGAGCGATGTCCCGAACCAGAAACACCAGCCGCGATTCGCCTGGCGCGACCGACGCCTCGGCCAGGTGCTCCGGG
>CALMSQ010000286.1:0-4001 GCA_937872345.1 uncultured Burkholderiales bacterium
AGGAAGCGCGAGGCGCTGCCGGAGGCGGGGCACTGGGCGACGGTGAAGGACAAGCTCGACCAACTGAAGCACCCGTGAACGGTGCGCCACACCCGAGGGAGACACCTATGGAATCGATCACCGCCTGGATGCAGCAGGACCACGTCCTGATCGACGGCATCCTCGAACGCGCGACCGCGGCGGCGCAGGCCGGCGACCTGGCCGCGCTCGAGCGCGAGGCCACGCTGTTCCTGCAACGGCTCGAGCGCCACATCGACATGGAGGAGAACCTGCTGTTCCCGGCGTTCGAGGAGCGCACCGGGATGACCGCGGCGGGCCCGAGCGTGCAGATGCGCGCCGAGCACGAGCAGATGCAGGGCGTCTTCCTGCAGATGCGGGCGGCGGTCGCGGCGAAGGATGCTGCGGGCTACCGGCAAGCTTCGCAGGCGCTGCAGGAGATCCTGGTTCCGCACAACCTCAAGGAGGAGCAGATGATGTACCCGATGCTCGACGAGGCGATGGGCGCCGACGCGTCGGCGCTGCTGGCCGACGTCAAGGAGATGGCGGCCTGAAGCGCCGAGCGGCTATGCTTCCGGTGGTGTCCGGCCATCGGAGGCAGAGTTGGGTTCGACGCTGGCGTGGCCGTTTCGCCCCCCTGCGACCGACCGACCGCGGCGCATCCTGTCGATCGACGGCGGGGGCATCCGCGGCCTGATTCCGATCGAGGTCCTCGTCGAGCTCGAGCGGCAGCTGGCCGAGCGCTGCGGCAGGCCCCAGGCGGTGCTCGCCGATCACTTCGACCTGGTGGCCGGCACGAGCGCCGGCGCGCTCGTCGCCGCGGCGATCGCGATCGGAAGGCCGATGGTTCAGACCCGGCAATTCGTCGTCGAGAACGCCGGCCGGATGTTCAAGGCGGCGGCCTGGCACAAGCGCCTGTGGCACCTGTACGACGAGGGCGAGTTCGAGGCACGCATCAAGGCGTTCCTGGGCGAGCACACCCGGCTCGGATCGCCGGAGCTGCGCACCGGCGTGCTGCTCGTGATGCGCAATGCGACGACCGACTCGCCCTGGATCGTGTCCAACAATCCGTTCGCGCCGTTCAACGAGCGGACGCTGGACGACTGCAACCTGGAGCTCGAGCTCTGGCGGCTCGCGCGCGCGAGTGCAGCGGCGCCCGTGTACTTCGCCCCGGAGGTCGTGACGCTCGGACGCGCGAAGCCGTACAAGTTCATCTTCGTCGACGGCGCCCTGACCGGGTTCAACAATCCCGCCTTCAAGGCGTTCCTCTACGCGACGACCGGGCCCTACGGGCTCAACTGGCCGGCGTCGGAGGAGCAGCTGACGGTGGTGTCGCTCGGCACCGGCTATTCGCGCCACGTCGACATTGCGCTGCGCCCGCGCCGCATGGGGCTGTTCTGGAACATCGGCGAGGTGCCGCGCGCGCTGATCCTCGCCAGCGACCGCGAGCAGGACCTGCTATGCCGCACCTTCGGCGCCTGCCGGATGGGCCCTGCGATCGACGTCGAGGTCGGCGACATGCGGGGCGCGCGCTCGGCGGTGCCCAGGAAGCTGTTCACCTACTTTCGCATCAACACCTGGCTGACCGGGGAGAAGCTGGCCGAACTCGGCGTGCCGGACCCCGAGGCGCTGGCGGCGAGCAGGCTCGACGCCGTCGCCAACGCCGACGGGCTGCGTCGGGTCGGCGAAGCGCTCGCCAGCCGCGACGTCACGCCGCAACTGCTCGACTACCTGCTGGCCGGCGGCCCCGGCGTTTCGCCGTCGAGCAACTCGTAGGTCTGCGCGAACAGGTCGCAGGCGACGATGCCGTAGTCGTTGCGCCCGTACTGCACCAGCCAGTCGCCCGCGCGGCCTTGCAGCAGGTCGTCGGCGTGGCCCACGCGCACGCTGAACGGCGCACCCATGCGCCGCGCCCGGACGACGAGCGGGCGCCGGCGATAGGCACCGGCGGTGCCGGCGACCGTCGGCGGCACCGGTTCGTAGGCAGCGTCGAACTTCGCCCGGCCGATCGGCCAGCACTCGCCTGCGATGCCCGTGAGCAACGCGTCGCCGGCCCGGTAGCGCACCGGGCCTTCCAGCGTCTGCACCATGCCCGCGCTCGCAGCGAACTCGACGGTGACCGGCAACGGGCGTTTGCGCGCGCGGCGGGCCAGGGGATCGGCGGCAAGCTCGCAGCCGGTCAGGTCGGGCACCCGCCCGGCGCCGCGCGTCACGACCCGTGCCCCGTCGAGCGCCGGCGCGCCTCGCGCAGGCAGCCGGGGATCGCTTCGATGATGCGGCGATCGAACTGCTTCTGCGCATCGGTCAGCGCATCGAACGCGACGAGCGTGCGGTTCAGCCGCAGCAGCGTCTTCTGCGTGAGGCCCTCGCCGTCGTAGGCAAGGCCGCTCGGGTTGTCCGCAGCCCGCTGCGCCGTCGCGGGCAGCGGCAGCCAGCCCTCGAGCAGCCGTTCAGCGACGAAGCGGCGATGCTCGATGCGCATCAGCCGCTGCATGGTCGCCTCGTCCGCGAACATCGCGGACAGCAGGGGCTGCGTGCCGGGATCGGCGTCGTCCAGCCTGGCCGTCCCGCTCGACACGCCCAGCAGTGCGAGCTTGACGCCGACGTGATCGGCGGCCGCACGGCTCGACCAGCGGAACTCGTCCGTTTCGGCCGCCCAGCGCGCGTCGGCCCGCGCGCGGTCCTGTGCCGTGGCGGCGTCGACGTCGCCGACGTCGTACGCCAGGTGAACGATCTTCGCGAGGACGTCGGCCCGCTCGCCCGGATACGCGTCGCCGCCGGCGAGACACTCGGACAGCGCGTCGAATCGCGCGACGGTCGGTGCGAGCCCGTCGTTGTCGAGGCCGGTCGCGCTCGCCCGGTCGTGCAGGCACGCGACCACCGGCACGCCGGGCCGTCCGAGCGACGCGCAGACGTCCTGCACCGCCTGCACGCGAAGGGCAGCGCCGCGGGTCAGCACGTCGTTGGAGGCCGTCACGTAGATCTTCGAGAATGCCGCCTGCGCCTGCAACGCGAGCCACTGCTTCGGCGTGAGCTGGGCGGGATCGGCGTCCAGCGTCGCGAACCGGGCCAGTGGCAGCAGGCCGGCCAGCACCGGGTCGCCCGGCTGCCCGATCGCGCCGGCATTCGCGGGGTCGAGCGCGGGGTGGCGGCGATGCAGGCTCGCCAGCCGAGCGCCGGCCTCCGGCGCGACCCAGGTCAGCTGCACGCAGCGTGCGGGATCGTCGTCGCAGACGCAGTGCATCGCCGCCTGGACCAGCAAGGCGCTCGCGTAGTCGCTGTCTCCGACCACGCACAGATGCAATGGCGGCGCGGTGGCCGCGGTGGCCGCGGTGTCGAGCGTCGGGTAGCCGGGTGGATGCGCCTGCAGCAGGCGGCGCGCGGCCAGTCTCGGCAGGTCGAAGTACTCGACGCGGGCGACACCGGGCCGGGGCCGCCAGAGATCGCGCTGCGCGCGCGCGAGCGCGGGCTCGCGCATGCCGACGACGACTACCGTCTCGTCGCGGTCGCTGCGCCCGGCACGCATTTCGACCACCTGCCGCGCAATGGCGATGTTGCGCAGGTCGTCGCCGGTCAGCACCCATACGCGCCGCGCCGCGCCCGCGTTGACGGCGTCGAGGTAGTCGCGGGACCTGGCGTCGCCGCGAAACACCGGCGCGCGCGTGCCGGCCTCCCGCAGCGCCCGCTGCAGCGGCGTGTCGGTGACGACGTCGAGCCCGACGATTCGCGGCGCGTTGCCTCGCGCCTGGCCGGCGTTGCGCCGCCCGGCGATCGCCGCGGCGGTCTCGCCACAGCCGAGGAACAGGTCGTCGGCCGGCCGCCAGCCCAGCCGGAAGAACTGCCAGCGCCTGAGAATTCGCCCGAAGAACGCGAGCCACAGGGTTCCGGCGGTGGCGGCCGGCGCGAGCACGCTTGCCAGTTGCGTCGCCGGGTTCTCGAGGTGCTCGACCGAGACCGCGAGCGCGAACAGCTGCACGGTCTTGAACAGCGCGTCGTGCACGTGC
>CALMSQ010000287.1:0-3527 GCA_937872345.1 uncultured Burkholderiales bacterium
GGGATGGATCCGACCTTCCCGCTGAAGTTCATGGTCTACTTCCTGATCGTGGTCGCGGTCGGCGGCACGAGCTCGATTACCGGGCCGCTGCTGGCGGCGCTGCTTCTGGGCATCGCCGACGTGTTCGGCAAGTACTACGTGCCCAAGCTCGGTGCCTTCGTCGTCTACCTGCTGATGATCGCGCTGCTGCTGTACCGGCCCCAGGGGCTGTTCGCGCGGGAGCGGGGGCGGTGACGCCGACGCCGGGGGCGGCAGGGGCGACGCTCGCGCGCTCGGCGCGCGTGCGCGGCTGGGAGATCGCCCTGTGGGCGGCTATCGCGGTCGGCGCCGCCTTGCTGCCGCAGCACGCGCTGCTGGTCAACGAGATCGCGATCCTCGCGCTGTTCGCACTGTCGCTCGACCTGGTGCTCGGCTACGCCGGCATCGTCTCGCTCGGCCACGCAGCCTTCTTCGGGCTCGGCGCCTATGCCGCGGCACTGTTCGCCAAGCACGTCGACGCCGATCCGCTCACCGGGCTCGCGCTGGCGACGGTGCTGGCGGCCGCGCTGGGCGCCGTGTGCAGCCCGATGATCGTGCGCGGCACCGACCTGACGCGGCTGATGGTGACGTTGGGCGTCGCGCTGCTGCTCTACGAGCTGGCCAACCGACTGGACGGCCTCACCGGCGGGGCCGACGGCTTGCAGGGCGTGGTGATGGGGCCGCTGCTCGGGCGCTACGACTTCGACCTCGTCGGGCGAGTCGCCAGCGTGTACAGCCTCGTCGTGCTCTTCGTCGCCTTTGCGGTCGTGCGTCGCGTCGTGCATTCGCCATTCGGCTGGTCGCTGCAGGCGCTGCGCGACAATCGACTGCGCGTGAGCGCAATCGGGCTGTCGGTCAACGCGCGGCTGGCGGCCGCGTACACCTTGGGCGCCGCGCTGGCCGGCGCCGCCGGCGCGCTGCTCGCTCAGACGACGGGTTTCGCGTCGCTCGACGTGCTCGATTTCCATCGCAGCGCCGACGTGCTGATGGTGCTGGTCATCGGCGGCGCAGGCTGGCTGTACGGTGGCCTGGTCGGCGCGATCGCGTTCAAGCTGATGCACGACCTTCTGTCGTCGATCACGCCGCAGTACTGGACGTTCTGGATCGGCGCGATGCTGGTCGTGCTGATGCTGGTCGGCCGAGACCGTATCGCGCGGCCGTGGACGTGGTTGCGCCGCCCGGGAGCGACGCCGTGAGCGAGTGGGTGCTGCAGACGCACGCGCTCACGCGCCGCTTCGGCGCGCTGGTGGCGACCGACGGCGTGTCGCTCACGATCGAGCGGGGCGCGCGCCACGCGCTGATCGGCCCCAACGGCGCGGGCAAGACCACGCTGGTCAACCTGCTGACCGGCGTGCTCGCACCGAGCGGCGGGCGCATCGAGCTGCTCGGCGACGACGTGACCGGGCTCGCCGCGCACCAGCGCGCGCGCCGCGGCCTGGTGCGCACCTTCCAGATCAACCAGCTGTTCCCGACCTTCACGCCACTGCAGAGCCTGGCGCTCGCGGTCTCGGCGCGCCTGGGCGTCGCCGGGCGCTGGTGGGCGCGGCTGGGTGCCGATCGTCGCGTCGCGCAGCGCTGCGACGAGCTGCTCGGGCAGTTCCGCCTCGGCGACGTCGCCGCCCGGAAGGTGCGGGAGCTCCCCTACGGCAAGCAGCGGCTGCTGGAGATCGCAATGGCGCTGGCCTGCGAACCTCGAGTGCTGCTGCTCGACGAACCGGTGGCCGGCGTGCCCGGCGCCGAGCGCCGCGAGATCCTCGAAGCCGTCGCCGCGCTGCCCGGCGACGTGTCGGTGCTGCTGATCGAGCACGACATGGACGTCGTGTTCGGGTTCGCGCGGCGCATGACGGTGCTGGTGTCGGGCGGCGTCTTCGCCGAAGGCACGCCCGACGAGATCGCCCGCGATCCGCGGGTCAAGGCGGTCTATCTCGGCAGCGGCACGCATGGCTGAGCGGCGAGACGCGGCGCAGCCGTTGCTTCGGGTCGAAGGCCTCGCCTGCGGCCACGGCGACGCCGTCGTGCTGTCGGGCATCTCGTTCGAGCTGCAGGCCGGCCGCTCGCTGGCGCTGCTCGGGCGCAACGGCGCGGGCAAGACCACGCTGATCGACACGCTGGTCGGCGTGGCCCGCCTGAACCCGGCGCGCGCCACGGGCACCATCGTGCTGGCCGGTCGCCCGATCGAGCGGCTCGCTCCGTACGAGCGCGCGGCGCCGCGCGACGGGGGCGGAATCGGCTGGGTGCCGCAGGAGCGAAACATCTTTCGCTCCTTGACCGTGCACGAGAACCTCGGCGCGGTGGCACGTCCCGGGGCCTGGGACATCGAGCGAGCCTACCGGATGTTTCCCCGACTCGCCGAGCGGCGCGAGCACCTGGGCAGCCAGCTCTCCGGCGGCGAGCAGCAGATGCTGGCCGTCGCGCGCGCACTGGTGCTCAATCCGCGGCTGCTGCTGCTCGACGAGCCGCTCGAGGGACTGGCGCCGATCATCGTCGAGGAGTTGCTCGCGGCGTTGCGGCGCATCGTGCGCGAGGAAGGGTTGTCGGCGATCGTCGTCGAGCAGCATCCGGCGCTCGTTCTGGGGATTACCGACGAGGCAATCGTGCTCGAGCGCGGCGGTATCGCCCTGCACGACCGCAGCGAGGCGCTTCGCGCCGAGCCGCAGCGCCTCGAACGTTTCCTGTCGGCCGCGGCGGTGACCTGAGATGACCGACTTCCGCGATCGCAAGGTGCTGGTGACCGGCGCCGGCAACGGCATCGGCCTGCTGATGGCGGAGCGGATCGCGATGCGTGGCGGCAGGCTCATCCTGTGGGACGTCGACGCCATCGCGCTCGAGAAGGCGCGCGCGCGCGTCGCCTCGCTGGGCGACGTGCTGGACGTGCACGCCTGCGACCTGTCCGACCGGGAGTCGATCGAGGCGGCCGCCGCCCGGGTGATTGCCGGGCACGGCGGGGTCGACGTGCTGATCAACAACGCCGGCATCGTCAGCGGCAAGCGGCTGCTGGAGGACAGCGACGAAGCGATCGTGAAGACCTTCTCGGTGAACACGCTGGCGCTGTTCCGCACGGTGCGCGCCTTCCTGCCGGGCATGATGGACGCAGGCTCGGGCCACATCGTGACGATCGCCTCGGCCTCGGGAATTGCCGCCGCGCCGAGGCTCACCGTCTACTCGGCGAGCAAGGCGGCCGCGATCGGCTTCGACGAGGCGCTGCGCCTGGAACTCGGGCGCGACGGAGCGCCGATCCGCACGACCGTGGTCTGTCCGTTCTATATCGCCACCGGCATGTTCGAAGGGGTTCGCACGCGCTTTCCCGCGCTGCTGCCGATACTCGAGCCCGGCTACGTCGCAGACCGCATCGTCGCGGCGATCGAGGGCGACCGCGCGCGGCTCGTCCTGCCGCGCTTCGTGATGACGACCTACCTGTTGCGCGTGCTGCCCGTGGCGTGGTTCGATGCGCTGCTGGACTTCTTCGGCGTCACGCACAGCATGGACGACTTCACCGGACGCGGCGACCG
>CALMSQ010000288.1:0-5712 GCA_937872345.1 uncultured Burkholderiales bacterium
CGCGGCCGCCGCGACGCGCCGCAGTTCGAGGTGATCATGGCGCACCACGACACGGTGATCCGGTCCGAGGACCACGTCATCGTGTTCGTCGAGAACAAGCGGATCATCCCGAAGGTCGAAAAGCTGTTCGAGGTCGGGGTCGGCTTCTTCTGACGCGGCCGCAAGGCGCCATCCGGGTAAACCCGGTGCGTCGTGCACGGCCAGATGACATCGCCCCGACTGGCCGTTAGCATTCGGGATCTTCTTCGCCGCGGCTTGCCCCCGGCGAGGTCGCACGACGTTGCACCCCATGCCCGTTGCACCCGATTTCAATTCCCTGAGGAGACCCCGCATGACCGACCAGACCCGTACCCGTCGCAAGTTCCTCGGCGGCGCCGCTGCCGCCGGTGCCGGCACGCTCGCCTTCCCGATGATCGCCAAGGCCCAGGGCCCGATCTCGATGCGCTGGCAGAGCACGTGGCCGTCGAAGGACATCTTCCACGAGTACGCGCTCGACTTCGCCAAGAAGGTCAACGACATGACCGGCGGCGACATGAAGATCGAAGTGCTGCCGGCGGGTGCGGTGGTTCCGGCGTTCAACCTGCTCGACGCGGTGTCCAAGGGCACGCTCGACGGCGGCCACGGCGTGGTGGTCTACCACTACGGCAAGAACAACGCGCTGGCGCTGTGGGGTTCGGGCCCGTCGTTCGGCATGGACGCGAACATGCTGCTCGCGTGGCACAAGTACGGCGGCGGCAAGGCGCTGCTCGAGAAGCTCTACCAGACGGTGGGCGCCAACGTGAAGTCGTACCTGTACGGGCCGATGGCGACGCAGCCGCTGGGCTGGTTCAAGAAGCCGATCACCAAGGCCACCGACATGAAGGGCCTGAAGTTCCGCACCGTCGGCCTGTCGATCGACGTGTTCACCGCGATGGGCGTGGCGGTCAACGCGCTGCCCGGCGGCGAGATCGTCCCGGCGATGGACCGCGGCCTGCTCGACGGCGCCGAGTTCAACAACGCCAGCTCCGACCGGCTGCTCGGCTTCCCCGACGTGTCCAAGGTGTGCATGCTGCAGAGCTTCCACCAGAACGCCGAGCAGTTCGAGATCCTGTTCAACAAGACGAAGTTCGACTCGCTGCCCGACAAGCTCAAGGCGATCATCGACAACGCCGTCGAGGCGGCGTCGGCCGACATGTCTTGGAAGGCGGTCGACCGCTACTCGAAGGACTACCTCGAGATGCAGCAGAAGCAGAACGTCAAGTTCTACAAGACCCCCGACGCGATCCTGCAGGAGCAGCTGAAGGTCTACGACACGGTGGCAGCGAAGTACGCCGCCGGCAATCCGCTGTTCAAGGAGATCCTCGACTCGCAGCGGGCGTTCGCGGCGCGCACGGTGAAGTGGGACATGGACACCAACGCCAACCGCCGGATGGCCTACAACCACTATTTCGGCGCCAAGCCCGCAAAGAAATCCTGAGGTAGCACGGCACCACCGGCGCCGGGGCCGCGAGGCCCCGCGCCGGGTCGCGATCCCCGTCTCCGGTCGCCGCGGTTCTCGCAGCGACCCGCACTGCAGCCAGCAGGCCCATCATGCAGAAGCTGTTCCTCGCCGTCGACCGGTTCAACACCCGGATCGGCCACTTCTTCGCGTGGCTGATCGTCGCGCTCACCGGACTGATCTGCTGGGAGGTGTTCTCGCGCTATGCGCTGAACAGCCCGCACCCCTGGGCGTTCGACGTCCAGATCATGCTCTACGGCACGCTGTTCATGATGGCCGGCGCCTATACGCTGGCCGCCAGCGGCCACGTGCGCGGCGACATCCTGTACGGCTTCTTCACGCCGCGCACGCAGGCTTTCTTCGACCTGGTGCTTTACATCGTGTTCTTCATCCCGGGCATCGTCGCGCTGGTCTGGGCGGGCTACCGATACGCCGGCGAGTCGTTCGCGATCCGCGAGCACTCGTCGATCACCGCGGAGGGGCCGCCGATCTATCCGTTCAAGGCCGTCATCCCGGTGGCCGGCGCGCTGCTGCTCTTCCAGGGCGTCGTCGAGATCCTGCGCTGCATCGTGTGCCTGAAGAATGGCGAGTGGCCGAGCCGGCAGGAAGACGTCGAGGAAGTCGACGTCGACAAGCTCAAGGCGATGGTCACGCACCACGAAGAAGAAAACGCCGCGCGGTAAGGGGACGCTTCGATGCGCAAGGAACTGATTTTCGGGGTCTCGATCCTCGGGCTGATCGTCGCGGCCGCGCTGATCCTCACGCCGTGGACCGCGCTCACCAGCGGGCACCTCGGGCTGCTGATGCTCGCGCTGATCGTCGCGGCGATCATGCTCGGCTTTCCCACGGCGTTCACGCTGATGGGCATGGGCGTGATGTTCGCGTTCTTCGCCTACATGGAGCGAACGGGAAGCACCGAGGAGGCGTTGCGCCAGACGCTCGACCTGATGGTGCAGCGCGCCTACGCGGTGATGGCCAACGACGTGCTGATCGCGGTGCCGCTGTTCGTGTTCATGGGCTACCTGGTCGAGCGCGCCAACCTGATCGAGAAGCTGTTCAAGTCGCTGCACCTGGCGCTCGTGCGCCTGCCGGGCTCGCTGGCGGTGGCGACGATCTTCACCTGTGCGGTGTTCGCGACGGCCACCGGCATCGTCGGTGCGGTGGTCACGCTGATGGGCCTGCTCGCACTGCCGTCGATGCTCAAGGCCGGTTACGACACCAAGATCTCGGCCGGTTCGATCACCGCCGGCGGCTGCCTGGGCATCCTGATCCCGCCCTCGGTGCTGCTGATCGTCTATGGCGCGACCGCCGGCGTATCGGTGGTCAAGCTCTACGCCGGCGCGTTCTTCCCCGGCCTGATGCTGGCGGGCCTGTACATCCTCTACGTGATCGTGCTGGCCAAGATCAAGCCGAAGCTGATGCCGCCGCTGCCCGAGTCCGAGCGCCACGTGCCGCTGCACGCGGTGAACGAGCGCGTGCAGGAGCGCTTCGGCGACCGGGCGCTGCCCGCGCTGGTGCGCGCGATCAAGGGCCGCAGCAACGTCGCCGTCCCGATGTCGGACCTGCTGCGCCAGTTGTTCGTCACGCTGCTGCCGGCGCTGGCCATCGCGCTGGTGATCGGGCTGTCGTGGCGCGCGGCGACCGCACCGGTCGAGCAGGTCGACACGTCCGGACTTCAGCAGTTCGGCGAATCGCTGAACGCCCCGCCCGCCGCGGAGGGTAGCGACCTGGCCGAGCCTTCCGGGTCGGACGCCGAACAGGCGCCCTCCGACGCGCTCGAGGAGCCTCCGGCCGACGGGGCCGAAGACAAGGCCGACGAGATGGAGCCGAAGGCCGAAGGCGCGGCGCCGGCAGAGGCGGCGCCGGCAGAGGCTGCACCGGCGGGGACCGATGCCGCCGCCAAATCGGGCGCGGCGCCCGAGGCAGCCGCTCCGGCAGCCGGCGCGCCGGCCACGACCGACGGCGGCGCGGCCAGCACGCCGGTGCCGCTGTGGTTCTGGGTGGTGCTGGGCGTGGGCGTCGCCGTGCTCGTCGCGTACTACGCGCTGCTCAGCTTCACGCGGCTCGAAGTCTTCCGGATGCTGCTGACCTCGTTCTTTCCGCTCGCGATCCTGATCGTCGCGGTTCTGGGCGCCATCGTGTTCGGGTTCGCCACGCCCAGCGAGGCGGCGGCCGTCGGCGCGTTCGGCGGCTTCCTGCTGGCGATCGCCTACCGGCAGCTGAACTACGGCGTGATGAAGGACTCGGTCTTCCTCACTGCCAAGACCGCGGCGATGGTGTGCTGGCTGTTCGTCGGCTCGTCGATCTTCTCCGCGGCGTTCGCGCTGCTCGGCGGCCAGGAGATCATCGAGCACTGGGTGCTGTCGCTCGGCCTGAGCAAGGTCCAGTTCATGCTGCTGTCGCAGGTCATCATCTTCCTGCTGGGCTGGCCGCTGGAATGGACCGAGATCATCGTGATCTTCATGCCGATCTTCATTCCGCTGCTGGTGCACTTCGACGTCGATCCGCTGTTCTTCGGCCTGCTGGTCGCGCTGAACCTGCAGACCGCGTTCCTGTCGCCGCCGGTGGCGATGGCCGCCTTCTACCTGAAGGGGGTCGCGCCGCCGCACGTCACGCTCGGGCAGATCTTCTCGGGGATGATGCCGTTCATGGCGATCCAGGTCCTCGCGATCTTCATCCTCTACATGTTCCCGGGCGTGGGCCTGTGGCTGCCGGAGGTGCTGTATCGCTGACGCCGGCGCAGCGGGCGCGCCGGGCATCGAAGCCTGGCGTCTGTCGGCGACCGATGCGGCCCGCGCGATCCGCGAGGGCCGCCTGTCGGCGCAGGACTACACCCGCGCGCTGCTCGCGCGCATCGACGAGCGCGAGCCCGTCGTGCAGGCCTGGGCGTGGCTCGATCGCCACCACGCGATCGAGCAGGCGCAGGCCGCCGACCGGCTGCGACACGACGGCCTCGACGCGGGCCCGCTGGCCGGCCTGCCGGTCGGCGTCAAGGACATCATCGACGTGCAGGGCATGCCGACCGAGGACGGCACCGTGCTGCACGCGGGCCGCGTCGCGCAGGCCGACGCGGCGCTCGTCGCGCGGCTGCGCGTCGCAGGCGGCTGGCCGATCGGCAAGACGGTGACCACCGAGCTGGCCACCTACGCACCCGGCAAGACGCGCAATCCGCACGATCCGGCGCGCACGCCCGGCGGCTCGTCGAGCGGCTCGGCCGCGGCTGTCGCGGCTGGCATGGTGCCGCTGGCGATCGGCACGCAGACCAACGGCTCGGTGATCCGCCCGGCGTCGTTCTGCGGCGTGGTCGGCTACAAGCCGAGCTTCGGCGCGATCGCGCGCACCGGCGTGCTCACGCAGTCGCCGCCGCTCGACCAGGTGGGCGTCTTCGCGCGCAGCGTCGAGGATGCCGCGCTGCTGGCCGAGGCGCTGTGGGGCGACGATCCGTGCGATTGGCGCGATCGGCCGATGCCGCAGCCGCCGTCGCTCGCCTCGCTGCCCGTGCCGCCGCTCGCGCGCGTCGCGGCCTCCGAGCCGGCGCAGCCGCCGCGCCTGGGCTGGACACCCACGCCGTGGTGGGACCGCGTCGCGCCCGATGCGCAAGCGGCCTTCCGCGGGTTCCTCGATCGGCTGGGCGACCTGCAGCGAGCGGTCGAGCTTCCCCCCGGCGCGGCCGACGCGGCCGCCTGGCATCGCACCTTGATGGAAGCCGACATCGCAGGCTCGTTCGAGGACGAGTACGAGCGCGGGCGCGCGCAGCTGTCCGAGTCGCTCGTCGGGCAGATCGAGCGCGGGCGGCGCGTGACGGCGGTCGACTACCGCAAGGCGCTGGCGCAGATTGCGCCGCTCAATGCCGGCTTCGCGCCCCTGTTCGAGCGCTTCGACGCGATTCTCGCGCCCGCGACGCTGGGCACGGCGCCGCTCGCGGCCTCGGGCACCGGCGACCCGCTGATGTGCACGCTGTGGACGTTCTGCGGCATGCCGGCGATCAGCCTGCCACTGCTGCGCGGCGCGGACGGCCTGCCGCTCGGGGTGCAGCTGGTGGCTGCGCGCGGCGACGACGCCCGGCTGCTGCGCACCGCCCGGTGGCTGGTGCGGCATTTTCCCGCACTCGCGCAGCCCTGAACGGCGTACCATTGCCGTCCATGTCGTCGATGCATTCGATCGTGCGCCGGCTCGCGCTGGGCGGAGACCCCGCCGTCCTGCGCGAAGAGCTGGTCTTCATCAAGACCCGCATC
>CALMSQ010000289.1:0-5709 GCA_937872345.1 uncultured Burkholderiales bacterium
GTGCGGATCATGTCGCCGCCGCCCTGCCACGGCGGCATCGCCGCCAGCAGCTCGCGACGCCCGTACAGCGCGCCGATGCCGGTGGGCCCGTAGAGCTTGTGGCCGGAGAACGCGTAGAAGTCGCAGCCGAGCGCCTGCACGTCCACCGGCTGGTGCGCGACGGCCTGGGCGCCGTCGACCAGCACCTTCGCGCCCGCCGCGTGCGCGAGCTCGACCATCCGCGCCACCGGGTTCACCGTGCCCAGCGCGTTCGACACGTGCACCACCGACACCAGCCGCGTGCGCGGCCCGAGCAGCGACTCGTAGGCGTCGAGCCGCAACTCTCCGCGATCGGTGATCGGCACGACCCTGAGCACCGCGCCGGTCTGTTCGCAGACGAGCTGCCACGGCACGATGTTCGAGTGGTGCTCCATCCCGGTGAGCACGACTTCGTCGCCGGCCTTCAGGTTCGCGCGCCCCCAGCTGTACGCGACCAGGTTGATCGCCTCGGTGGTGCCGCGCGTGAAGACGATCTCGTCGGCGCTCGCCGCGTTGAGCAGCCGCTGGACCCGTTCGCGGGCCTGCTCGTACAGGTCGGTCGCGTGCTGCGACAGCCAGTGCACGCCGCGATGAATGTTGGCGTTCGACTCGCGGTAGAAGCGGCGCTCGGCCTCGATCACCGCCTCGGGTTTCTGCGTCGTGGCGCCGTTGTCGAGGTAGACCAGCCGCCGGCCGCGCACCGGCCGCGACAGGATCGGGAAGTCGCGGGCCAGGTCGGCCGCGACCAGCGCGCCCTTCGCCGCGGCCGCAGCGGAGCCGGAGGCTGCGGGGGGCGTCGGGACGGCAGTGGCCAGCGCGTTCATGACAGCTCCTCGAGCAGCTCGCCGCCCGGCAGGCGCGCGCGGATCGACGCCGCCGCACGCTGCCGCAGCGGCGCGAGCCGGATGCGCGCCAGCGCCTCGGCGGCGAAGGCATAGGTGAGCAGGTTGCGCGCGTGGGCCTCGTCCAGGCCGCGCGAGCGCAGGTAGAACAGGCTCGCCTCGTCGATCTGGCCGACGGTGGCGCCGTGCGCGCACTTGACGTCGTCGGCGTAGATCTCGAGTTCGGGCCGGGCGTCGGCCTCGGCCTGCGCCGACAGCAGCAGGTTGTCGGTGCGCTGTTCGGCGTCGGTGCGCATCGCGCCGGGCGCGACGATGATCCGGCCTGCGAACACGCCCCGCGACGCGCCGTCGAGGATGCCGCGGTAGAACTCGCGGCTCGTGCCCCGCGGCCTGGCGTGCTCGATGCGGGTGTGGTGGTCGACGTGGCGCCGCCCGTCGACATGGAACAGCCCGTTGAGCAGCGTCTCGCAGCCTTCGCCGTCGAAGCGCGTGACGATGTCGTTGCGCGCCAGGCGCGCGCCGAACGACAGCGAGTGCGAATCGAACGCCGCGCCGCGCGCCTGCACCGCCTCGATGCGGGCAAGGTGGACTGCCTGCGCGGATTCCTGCTGCAGCTTCAGGTGCGTGATGCGCGCGTCCGGGCCGGCGTCGATGCGGGTGACCGCGTTGGTGAGCGATGACGGATCCTGCGCGTTCGCGGACACGCCCACGTAGTGCTCGACCACGGTGGCCTGGGCGCCGGCCTCGGCGACGATCAGGTTGCGCGTGTGGCAGGCGCCGCCGGCGGTGGCCGCGACGAACACCAGATGGATAGGCGCCTCGACGGCGACGCCGCGCGCCAGGTGCACGAAGGCGCCGTCGGTGGCCAGCGCAGCGTTCAGTGCCGCCGGGCTCGCACCGTCGTCGGCGCTCCCGAAGGCCGCCTCGACGCGCTCGGGCGCGCTGGCCAGCGCCGCCGACAGCGCGTCGATGCGTGCGCCCGCCGGCAGCGTGCCGATCGCCGACAATGCCGGCGCAAGGACGCCGTCGACGAACACGAGCCAGTGCCCGCCCGCCGCGTCACTGCCCGCCTTGCCGGCTTCCTCGCGCCGCAACTGAGCGACCGTTGCCTGCGCGGACCCGGCCGCGCTCGCGGCGGGCTGCGCAGCAGCGACGAAGCGCTGCTGGGCGAGGAACGCCAGCGAGGTGTGCCGGAAGCCCTCCATCCGGTTGGTCGGCCACCCCTCGTCGGCGAAGCGCTCGATCGCGCGCTGCCGGATCGCGGCGAGCCACGGCAACCCGGCGCCGGAAAGGGTGGCGGCCTGCGTGCGAAACGCGGCCAGCCAGGTGTCGATGTCGCTCATCGTGCCGCCTCGCCCGCGGCTGCGCCGGCCTGCGCCGCGGGCGCGCCGGCGATCCAGGCATAGCCGCGTTGCTCGAGCTCGAGCGCGAGTTCGGGGCCGCCCGAGTGCACGATGCGGCCGCCCGACAGCACGTGGACCTTGTCGGGCACGATGTAGTCGAGCAGGCGCTGGTAGTGCGTGATGACGATCATCGAGCGCTCCGGGCTGCGCAGCCGGTTCACGCCGTCGGCGACGATGCGCAGCGCGTCGATGTCCAGCCCCGAGTCGGTCTCGTCGAGCACCGCGAGCTTCGGCTCGAGCAGCGCCATCTGCAGCACTTCGTTGCGCTTCTTCTCGCCGCCCGAGAAGCCCTCGTTGACCGAGCGGTAGAGGAACTCCTCGCGCATGCCCACTGCCTTCATCTCGGCCTTCACGCGCTTGAGGAAGTCCATCGCGTCGAGCTCGGGCAGCTTGCGGTGGCGGCGCACCGCGTTGACCGCGGCCTTCAGGAAATAGGCGTTCGAGACGCCCGGGATCTCGACCGGGTACTGGAACGCGAGGAACAGGCCTTCGCGCGCGCGCTCCTCGGCGGGCAGCGCGAGCAGGTCCTTGCCGTCCCAGTCGACGCTGCCGCCCTCGACGGTGTAGCTGTCGCGGCCGGCCAGCACCTGCGCGAGCGTGCTCTTGCCCGAGCCGTTGGGGCCCATGATCGCGTGGACCTCGCCCGACTTCACCTCGAGGTTCAGTCCGCGCAGGATCTGCTTGCCTTCGACCGAGGCGTGGAGGTCTTTGATGTTGAGCATGCTGCTTCCTTTCCTTAACCGATGCTGCCTTCGAGGCTCACGCCGAGGAGGTTCTGCGCCTCGACCGCGAACTCCATCGGCAATTCCTTGAACACTTCGCGACAGAAGCCGCTGACGATCATCGACACCGCGTCCTCGGCCGACAGGCCGCGCTGCATCGCGTAGAAGAGCTGGTCCTCGCCGATCCGCGAGGTCGTCGCCTCGTGCTCGACCTGCGCCGACGGATGCCGGACCTCGACCGTCGGGAAGGTGTGCGCCGCGCACTTGTCGCCGATCAGCAGCGAGTCGCACTGCGTGTAGTTGCGCGCGCCCACCGCCTTCGGCGTGATGCGCACCAGGCCCCGGTAGGTGTTGCTGCCGTGGCCGGCGGAGATCCCCTTGGAGAGGATCGTGCTGCGCGTGTTGCGCCCGATGTGGATCATCTTGGTGCCGGTGTCGGCCTGCTGCCGGTGGTTCGACAGCGCCACCGAGTGGAACTCGCCGACCGACTCGTCACCGCGCAGGATGACGCTGGGGTACTTCCAGGTGATCGCCGAGCCCGTCTCGACCTGGGTCCAGGAGATGCGCGAGCGCGCGCCGCGACAGTCGCCGCGCTTGGTCACGAAGTTGTAGATGCCGCCGACCCCGTCCTTGTCGCCGGGGTACCAGTTCTGCACGGTCGAGTACTTGATGTGCGCGTCGTCCATCGCGACCAGCTCGACCACCGCCGCGTGCAGCTGGTTCTCGTCGCGCATCGGCGCCGTACAGCCCTCGAGGTAGCTGACCGACGCGCCCTCGTCGGCGATGATCAGCGTACGCTCGAACTGCCCGGTGTCGCGCGCGTTGATCCGGAAGTAGGTGGAAAGCTCCATCGGGCACTTGACGCCCTTCGGGATGTAGACGAACGAGCCGTCGGAGAACACCGCGGAGTTCAGCGCCGCGTAGAAGTTGTCGCCCTGAGGGACCACCGAGCCGAGGTACTTCTGCACCAGCTCCGGGTGCTCCTTCACGGCCTCGGAGAACGAACAGAAGATGATCCCGTGCTCGCCGAGCTGCTTCTTGAAGGTGGTGGCCACCGACACCGAGTCGAACACCGCGTCGACGGCGACGCCTGCCAGCCGCGCGCGCTCGTGCAGCGGCACGCCGAGCTTCTCGTAGGTGCGCAGCAACTCGGGATCGACCTCGTCGAGGCTCTTCGGGCCGTCGGTCTTCTTCTTGGGCGCCGAGTAGTAGGCGATGTCCTGGAAGTCGATCGGCGGGTAGTGGACCTGCGCCCACTCCGGGTGCGGCATCGTCAGCCAGCGCCGGTAGGCCTGCAACCGCCACTCGAGCATGAACTCGGGCTCGTTCTTGCGTGCCGAGATCAGTCGGATCGTGTCTTCGGACAGGCCCTTGGGGATCGTGTCGCTCTCGACCTCGGTGACGAATCCGGCCTCGTATTCGCGATCGAGGAACGTGTCGAGCTTCGTGGTGACGGCGTTCATGCTGTGCTGCTTCCTGTCATGGGGCCGAACGGGTCGGCTGCGTGGACGTCGGCCGGGTGGTGGCACCGCGCATCCGGTGCAGCACGACCGGCCGCTCGACCGGTTCCGGCTGCACCATGTCCGCCAGCGTCACGCCTTCGAGCGCGCGGCGCACGATCAGGCTGATCTTCTGCCAGTTGGTGCGCACGTGGCAGCTGGTTTCGATGTCGCAGTTGCCCGACGTGGCGCTGCACTCGGTGAGTCCGAACGGCTGGTCTTCGAGCGCGTCGACCACGTCGGCGACGGTGATTTCCTGCGGCGGGCGCGCCAGCGAATAGCCGCCGTGCAGCCCGCGCACGCCGGCGACGAGGTCGTGGCGCGCGAGGCTCTTGAGCACCTTGCTCACCGTCGCCTGGCCGAGGCCCAGCGAGGTCGCGAGGTCGCTCGTGCTGAAAAGGCGATCGGGATGGCTTGCCATCTGGGTCATGACCTGCGTGCCGTAGTCGGCGAGCCTGCTGATCCGGAGCATTGCTGTCGGTCTCCCCTGGCGCCGCGTTGGTCGCGCCAGTACGGATCAAACAGTACTGTTTTGGTACTGTTTGTGTCAACCGCGTCGCAACAGGGGTCTTTCGGCGGGGCTGCGCTAACGGGGGACGGGAACGATGGCGATCAGCTCGGGGTCGTCGGCGTGATCGACCAGGATGCGGCGGACGCGGTCCTGCCACAGCTCGCGGAACAGCGCGGCCTCGTCCGGGGCGGCCGTGCCGCCCAGGTTGCGCGACATCGCCCAGGCCATCCGCGGGTCGCCGGGCACGCGATCGAGCCGCGTCGACGCGTCGACGGCGCGGCCATCGTCCAGCCGCGTGAAGCGCACCTCGCCGTGGGTCACCGGCTGGCCGAAGTGCAGCCGGTCGCGCCGCACGAAGCGGCCGCCGATGCCGCGGAAGCCCCCGTCGCCCGCCGCGCCGGTGACCAGGCCCAGCACGGTCGCGATCACGCCGGTCACGCCGGCGTCGCGCGCGTCGCGGCAATCGACGCGGATCTCCCCGCGCTCGGGCAACTCGCGCGGATCGGGATACAACGCGCGCAGCGCCGCCCGGGCCATCATGAACGCGCCGGCCACCGTCGGGCACGAGTGCCCGGCGAGCTTCACCGCGTCGGCGTAGCGGTATTCGACGATCCCGCCCTCGGCGGCGCCGAGGAACTCCGCCAGCGCGTCGTGAACCAGGATCGCCGGCGCCTCGTCGAAGAAGGCGGGAACGGTCGGCGCGGGAAGCACGGA
>CALMSQ010000290.1:0-7435 GCA_937872345.1 uncultured Burkholderiales bacterium
TCTCGAGCCCGAACGCGCGCGAGAGCCCGGGCGCGATGTCGAAGGCGACCTGCCCGGCCTCGATCGCGATCGTTCCGGAGCCGCAGAACGGGTCGTACAGCGGGACGGCCGGGGTCCAGCCCGACAGGGCGAGCAGGCCGGCCGCGAGGTTCTCCTTCAACGGCGCTTCGCCCTTGTCGTCGCGTCCGGAGCGCCACCCCCGCTTGAAGAGCGGCTCGCCGCTGAGGTCGAGGTACAGCGTGGCCTCGCGGTCCTCGAGATAGGCGAACACGCGCGCGTCGGGCGCACGGGTGTCGATCGACGGGCGCGCGCCGGTGCGTTCGCGCAGCCGGTCGACGATGCCGTCCTTCACGCGCAGCGTCGCGAAGTTCAGGCTGCGCAGCGGCGAGCGCACCGCGCTCACGTCGACGCGCAGCGAGTGGCCGGCGTCGAAGAAGCGTTCCCATTCGGCACCGAGCGCCAGCCGGTACAGATCGTCGTCGTCACGATAGCGCCGCTGCGCGACGCGGCGAAGCACGCGGCTGGCGAGCCGCGACCACAGGTTGGCGCGGTAGGCGACCTCGCGGTCGCCGTCGAACAGCACGCCGGCCGCAACGGCGCGGCAGTCGCGCGCGCCCAGGACCGCGAGTTCGGCGGCGAGCGCGGCCTCGAGGCCGCGCGGGCACGCGGCGAACAGCTCCGGGGCCATGGTGCTCAGAACGGCTTGACCACGACCAGCACCACGGTGACGAGCAGCGCGATCACCGGCAGCTCGTTGAACCAGCGGAACCAGACGTGCGAGCGCCGGTTCTCGCCGCGCTCGAAGCGGCGCAGAAGGCGTCCACAGGCGTGGTGATAGCCGAGCAGCAGCACGACCACCGTGAGCTTGGCGTGCATCCAGCCGCCGCCGACGCCGTAACCCAGCCACAGCCACAGACCGAACGCCACGGCCAGCAGCATCAGCGGCTGCATGAATCGCCACAGCTTGCGCGCCATCAGCAGCAACCGGTCGCGCTCGGCGCCGGCGTCCGGCACCATCGCCAGGTTCACGAAGATCCGGGGCAGGTAGAACAGCCCCGCGAACCAGCTCGTCACGAAGACGATGTGCAGCGCCTTGACCCAGAGATACCCGGCCGACATCACCCGCGGATCTCGCCGTGACCGAACACGACGTACTTCAGCGACGTGAGCCCTTCGAGGCCGACGGGCCCGCGCGCGTGCAGCTTGTCGGTGGAGATGCCGATCTCGGCGCCGAGCCCGTATTCGAAGCCGTCGGCGAAGCGGGTAGACGCGTTGATCATCACCGAGGCGGAGTCGACTTCGCGGATGAAGCGCATCGCGCGCGAGTGGTTCTCGGTGACGATCGCGTCGGTGTGCTGCGAGCCGTAGGCGGCGATGTGGTCCATGGCCTCGTCCAGGCCGGCGACGACCCGGATCGACAGGATCGGGGCGAGGTACTCGGTGCGCCAGTCTTCCTCGGTCGCCGCGTTGCAGGCGACGCCCGCGGCCGACAGGATCTGGCGCGTGCGCGCATCGCCGCGCAGTTCGACGCCCTTGTCCGCGTAGAGGCGGCCGAGCCGGGGCAGCACCTCGGCCGCGACGCCCTCGGCGACCAGCAGCGTCTCCATGGTGTTGCACGGCGAGTAACGTTGCGTCTTGGCGTTGTCGGCGATGCGCACCGCCATGTCGAGGTCGGCGTCGTCGTCGATGTAGACGTGGCAGATGCCGTCGAGATGCTTGATCACCGGCACCCTGGACTCGCGCGAGATGCGCTCGATCAGCGACTTGCCGCCTCGCGGCACGATCACGTCGACCCACTCGGGATGCGTGATCAGCTCGCCGACCGCTGCGCGATCGGTCGTCTCGATGACCTGCACCGCGTCCTCGGGAAGTCCGGCGTCGCGCAGCCCCTCGCGGATCAGCGCGGCCAGCGCCTGGTTGCTGTGGAGGGCCTCGGAGCCGCCGCGCAGGATCGTCGCGTTGCCCGACTTGATGCACAGGCCGGCGGCGTCGATCGTGACGTTGGGACGCGATTCGTAGACGATGCCGATCACGCCGAGCGGCACCCGCATCCGCCCGACCTGGATGCCGGTCGGGCGGAAGCGCATGTCGAGGATCTCGCCCACCGGGTCGGGCAGCGCGACGATCTGCTCCAGGCCGCTGGCCATCGACTCGATCACCGCGTCGGTGAGCGCCAGCCGATCGACGAACGCCGGGTCGTGGCCGGCGGCGCGCGCGGCAGCGAGGTCCTTCTCGTTGGCCGCCTTCAGCGCGCCCGCCTCGCGGCGGATCGCGGCAGCGGTGGCCGCCAGTGCGCGATCCTTGGCAGCAGTGGCCGCGCGCGCGGTCAGGCGGCTCGCCGC
This sequence comes from uncultured Burkholderiales bacterium, assembly GCA_937872345.1. Taxonomy (GTDB): domain Bacteria; phylum Pseudomonadota; class Gammaproteobacteria; order Burkholderiales; family Burkholderiaceae_E; genus Zeimonas. The sequence continues at coordinate 2,343 of CALMSQ010000290.1, forward strand.
CCGTGCGCGCCGGCCGACGTCGGCCATGTAGGCCCGGATGTCGATGGGATGGATGTCCAAGTCAGTTCCCTTCGAGGGTCGGGGCGCCTGCCACCGACATGGCGAGATCCTGCAGTCCGCGCCACGCGTCGGTGCCGTCGAGCCCCTTGATCATTCTATCGGTCCCGGCGGCCTGCTGCAGCGCCGCGCGCAGGCGCTCCTCGTCCAGGCGGCGCAGCGCCTGCTCGAACAGCCGCTCGCGCGGGCCGAACACGCGCGCCTCGCGCAGCGCCTGCGCCAGCGGGCGACCGGCGCGGCGTGCCTCGGCGAGCCTGAGCAGCGTGCGCAGCGCGTCGGCGAGCGCCCAGAGCACCAGCGGCTCGGCGACCCCCTCGGCGCGCAAGCCGTCGAGGCTGCGCAGCGCGCGCGCAACGTCGCCGGCGAGCACCGCCGCCACCAGGTCGAACGCGTCGTAGCGCGCGACGTCGAGCACCGCGGCGCGGGTCTCCTCTGGCGGCAACTCGCCCTCGGGGAACAGCAGCCCGAGCTTGCCGATCTCCTGGTGGGCCGCCAGCAGGTTGCCTTCGACCCGCTCGGCGATCAGCTCGAGCGTGTCGCGATCGGCGCGCTGCTTCTGGCGAGCCAGCCGGGCGGCGATCCACTGCGGCAGTTGCGCGCGCTCGACCGGCCAGATCGGGACGATCAGCCCGGCGCGGTCGACGGCGGCGAACCAGGCCGATTCGGTGGTCGCGCGGTCGAGCCGCGGGCCGGTGACCAGCAGCCGGGTGTCTTCGGAAGCCTGTGCCGCGGCATCGGCGAGCATCTGCCCGATCTCGCGGTTCGGCTTGCCCGGCAGGCGCAACTCGACCAGGCGGCGGCTCGCGAACAGCGACAGCGCGCTGGCCTCGGCGACGAAGGCCTCGGCGCGAAAGCCGCGGCCGCCGTCGAAGACCTGACGCTCGTCGAAGCCCGACGCGCGCAGCGCCTGGCGCACCGCGTGGGCCGCCTCCTGGACTAGCAGCGGCTCGTCGCCGTGGATCCAGACCAGCGGCGGAACGCCGCGGGCCAACGCCCCGGCGAGGTTCTCGGCGCGGACCTGCGTCACCGCCGGATCGCGGCGAGCCGCCGCAGCAACTGCTGGACGAGGTCCGACTGCATCTCGCGATAGAGCAGTTCCTCCTCCTGCTGCTTGGCGACGACCTCGATGTCGCTCGAGGTGATGTCGCGCCGCAGGACGATCTCGGTGGGCGCGAGAAGCGGCTGGCCGTCGCGATCGACGACGCGGAACGTGAAGCGCAGACGCAGCTGGTACTCGCGCGGTCGGCCCGTGCTCGAGAAGCCGACCACCTCCTTCTCGCGCAGTTCGCGGATGACCTCGAGCCGCGCCTCGGCCTCCTTCGGATCGTCGACCAGGCGCGTGTCCTCGGCGACTCGCACGAGCCGGCGGAATTCGGCGCCGATCGCCGACGTGGGCGCGAAGCCGGTGTACAGCGTGCGAAACGGCAGTGCGGCGGAGCGGCGCAGCTGGAAGCCGCAGCCCGCCGCGGAGGCGATCGCCAGCGACGCCAACGCGGCCGACAGCGCGCGCCGCCGGCCGCGCGCTGCCGGCGCGCCGCCGCTGGCGCTCCGGCAAGGCGCCGGATCGGGGCGGGCGGCGAGCATCGCCGGTTCGCTCACGGCGTCTCAGACCACCACGTTGACCAGGCGGCCGGGCACGACGATGACCTTGCGCGCGGCGCGACCTTCGGCGTGGCGGACGAAGGCCTCGGTCGACACGGCGGCGGCCTCGATCGCGGCACGGTCGGCCTGCGCGGGCACGCGCACGGCGCCGCGCACCTTGCCGTTGATCTGCAGCACGAGTTCGATCTCGTCCTGCGCCAGCGCGCCTTCGTCGACCTGCGGCCACGGCGCATCGAGCAGGTCGCCGTGGCTTCGCGCATAGCCGAGCTCGCTCCACAGCGCGTGCGTCACGTGCGGCACGACCGGATACAGCACGCGGATCAGGATCGACAGCGCCTCGCGCATCACCTCGGTGGTCTCGCCCGAGGGCGCGAGCTTCGCGCCCTCGATCGCGTTGAGCATCTTCATCGCCGCCGAGACGACCGTGTTGTACTGCTTGCGCTGGTAGTCGTAGTCGGCCTGGCGCAGGATCGCGTGGATCTCGCGGCGCAGCGCCTTGTGCGCCTCCGGCAGCCGCGACGGATCGAGCGGAGCGGGCGCCGCCGCGAGCGTCGCGTGCTGCTCGAACGCGCAGGCCCACAGCCGGCGCAGGAAGCGCTGCGCGCCCTCGACGCCGGCGCCGGACCACTCGAGCGTCTGCTCGGGGGGTGACGCGAACATCACGAACAGCCGCGCGGTGTCGGCGCCGTACTGGTCGATCAGCGACTGCGGGTCGACGCCGTTGTTCTTGCTCTTCGACATCGTGCCGATGCCGTTGTAGTCCACCGGCAACCCGTCGGTCTTCGAGCGGCAGCCGACCGGCTTGCCCGATTCGTCGTGCAGCCACTCGATGTCGTCGGGCCAGAAGTACTCGATGCCGCCCTTCTCGCTCTTGCGCGAGAAGATGTGGTTGAGCACCATCCCCTGGCAGAGCAGGTTGCTGAACGGTTCGTCGAACTGCACCAGGCCGCGCCCGGCGTCGCCGGGGAAGTCGCCGCGCACGTCGCGCATCACCTTCGTCCAGAAGCGCGCGTACAGCAGGTGCAGCACCGCGTGCTCGATCCCGCCGATGTACTGGTCCATCGGCATCCAGTAGTCGTTGCGCGAATCGACCATCGCCTGCGCGTTGTCGGGCGAGCAGTAGCGCATGTAGTACCACGACGAGTCGACGAAGGTGTCCATCGTGTCGGTCTCGCGCCGCGCGGGCTTGCCGCACTTCGGGCAGGCGCACTTCAGGAACCGTTCGTCCTTCGCCAGCGGATTGCCGCTGCCATCGGGCACCAGGTCTTCGGGCAGCACGACCGGCAGGTCTTCGAAGGGCACCGGCACCGCGCCGCAGGCGTCGCAGTGGATGATCGGGATCGGCGTGCCCCAGTAACGCTGGCGCGAGATGCCCCAGTCGCGCAGCCGGTACTGGATGCGCTTCTCGCCGAGCCCCTTCGCGGCGAGGTCGGCGGCGATCGCGTCGACCGCGGCTTCGTGCGCGAGGCCGTCGTAGCGGCCTGAATTGACGCAGCGCCCGTTCGCCTTGTCCTCGTACCAGGCCTGCCATTGCCGGTCGGAGAACGGTTGGCCTTTCACGTCGATCACCTGGCGGATCGGCAACCCGAACTTGCGCGCGAACGCGAAGTCGCGCTCGTCGTGCGCGGGCACGCCCATCACCGCGCCGTCGCCGTAGCTCATCAGCACGTAGTTGCCGACCCAGACCTCGACCGGTTCGCCGGTCAGCGGGTGCGCGACGAAGAGACCGGTACGACGGCCGTCCTTCTCGCGCGTCGCGAGCTCGGCCTCGGTGACGCCGCCGCGCTTGCACTCGTCGATGAACGCGGCCAGCGCGGGGTCGCGCGCCGCCGCAACGGCGGCGATCGGGTGCTCGGGGGCGACCGCGACGAAAGTCACCCCCATGATCGTGTCCGCGCGCGTCGTGAACACGTACATGCGCCCGTCGCCGACGAGCGCCCCGTGCGCGTCGCGGATGTCGTGCGTGAACGCGAAGCGCACGCCGGTCGAGCGGCCGATCCAGTTTTCCTGCATCAGCTTCACGCGCTCGGGCCAGCCGAGCCCTTCGAGGTCGGCGAGCAGTTCCTCGGCATAGCGCGTGATGCCGAGGTAGTACATCGGGATCTCGCGTTTCTCGACCAGCGCGCCCGAGCGCCAGCCGCGGCCGTCGATCACCTGCTCGTTGGCGAGCACCGTCTGGTCGACCGGGTCCCAGTTGACGGTGCCGGTCTTCAGGTAGGCGATGCCGTGCTCGAGCATCTTCAGGAACAGCCACTGGTTCCACTTGTAATAGTCGGGCGAGCAGGTGGCGACTTCGCGGGTCCAGTCGATGGCCAGCCCCATCGCCTGCATCTGCCCCTTCATGTGGGCGATGTTGTCCCAGGTCCACTTCGCCGGCGCGACGCCGTTCTTCATCGCCGCGTTCTCGGCCGGCAGGCCGAAAGCGTCCCAGCCCATCGGCATCAGAACGTTGTGCCCGTTCATCCGCAGGTGCCGGTACATCACGTCGTTGATCGTGTAGTTGCGCACGTGCCCCATGTGCAGCTTGCCCGACGGGTAGGGCAGCATCGAGCAGGCGTAGAACTTGCCCTTGGGAAAGCGCGGGTCGTGCTCGATCGCGCGGTAGGCGTCGCTTGCCGCCCAGTGCGCCTGGGCGGCCGCTTCGACCGCAGCGGCGTCGTACTTGTCGTGCATGGTGCTGGGAGATCCGGGGGAGGGGGTCGCCGGCGCGGGGCCGGATAAACCTTTGATTTTACACGGCGGATAGGGGGCTACCGATCGGTCGTTCCTGATGCGCGGGTCACATGTGCGGGCCGTCATCGCGGCCGGACCGGCCCTCGGTCGAGCCCTTCCAGTTCCGGACCGCCCACCACGCGATCGCGACGAGAACGACTATGTTGATACCGATGCCTGCGATCCAGAACGCGCTCATATTTGTCTCTCCAACCTGCCTATTCGGAATCGATAGGTCGCTGGGCACGCGAAGCGCGCGGCCGGTTGCGCCGAATTCGTCCAACGAGGGCGTCGAGAACCGCGGCGCTCGCTACTTCGCATTCCCAGACGACGAGGACGGTCCATCCCAGTTCGGTCAAGGCGCGCGCCTTGCGGCCATCGCGCTCTCGATTGGCCGCGATCTTGGAGCGCCAGTACTCCGGATTGGTGCGCGCTTGGACTGAACCGTGACGGCAGTCGTGGCCATGCCAGAAACAGCCGTGCACATAGATCGCAGCTCGATAGCGAGGCAACACTATGTCGGGTGTACCCGGCAGGGCACCAACGTGCAGGCGGTACCGCAGCCCTCGCTGGTGCAGGTGTCGGCGAACCGCGAGTTCCGGCGCGGTATCCTTGCGGCCGACACTTTTCATCAGCGCCGACCTTTGTGGCGGCGTCGACGACTTCGGGAAAGGGCGGGTGGACATGAGAGGTCCAGCGATTCTCGCACGTACGATGAGCGT
>CALMSQ010000291.1:0-4318 GCA_937872345.1 uncultured Burkholderiales bacterium
GAACGACGCCGACGCCACGCTCGAGCTGTGGCTGGCGCGCGAGCGCGAGGTGCGGCTGCTGATGGCGCCGCCGGGCAAGATTCCGGCCGAGGAACTCGCGCGCACCTCGGGCGTGGAGTTCCTCGAGCGCATCGGACGCGGCGAGGTGCCCTCGCCGCCGATCATGCAGACGCTCGACTTCGTGCCGGTGGAGGTCGAGCGCGGGCGCATGGTGTTCCAGGGCACGCCGAAGCCCGACTACTACAACCCGATCGGCTCGGTGCACGGCGGCTACATCGCGACGCTGCTCGACTCCGCGCTCGGCTGCGCAGTGCACACGATGCTCGAGCACGGATACGGCTACACGACGCTCGAATTGAAGGTCAACTACGTGCGTCCGCTCACCGACAAGACCGGACCGGTGCGCGCCGAGGCGCACGTGGTCAACGTTTCCCGGCAGGTCGGCGTGGCCCAGGGGCGGCTGGTCGACGCGGCCGGCCGCATGTACGCCTGGGGCTCGACCACCTGCCTGATCTTCCCGCTGCCTGCGAAGGCGCCCTGACATCGATGCCACGACCATGACGACGAACCGATCGATCATCTCCACGCCGAACGCGCCTGCCGCGATCGGGCCCTATTCGCAGGCGGTGCGCGCCGATCGCACGATCTACCTGTCGGGCCAGATCGCACTCGATCCCGCCACCGGGCAACTCGTCGACGGCGGCATCCAGCCGCAGGCCGAGCAGGTGTTTCGCAACATGAGGGCGGTGGTCGAAGCGGCCGGCGGCTCGCTCGCGCAATGCGTGAAGCTGACGCTGTTCCTGACCGATCTCGCGCACTTCCCCGTGGTCAACGAGATCATGCAGCGCCACTTCGCGCAACCGTATCCGGCGCGCTCGACGGTCGGCGTCGCCAGCCTGCCGCGCGGAGCGCTGTTCGAGGCCGAGGCGATCGTGGTCCTCGATTGAGCGCGGCGCCGAAGCGGGCCATGCACCGTGGCGCGCAGGGCTAGCGACGCGGGCTCCTCCGCGAAGGCGGGCGGGGACGCGGCGCTGTTCGCGCGGCTGGGCATCCGGCGCGAGCAGGACCTCGTGCTGCACCTGCCGATCCGCTACGAGGACGAGACGAGAATCACGCCGATCGCGTCGGCGCGATCCGGCGAGACCGTCCAGGTCGAGGGCGTCGTCGAGCGCCAGGAGATCGTCGCGCGTCCGCGCCGCACGCTGGTGGTCGACCTGCGCGACGACACCGGCGCGATCGCGTTGCGCTTCTTCCACTTCTACGGATCGCAACTGCGCCAGTTCGCGAGCGGCAACCGCGTGCGGGCGCTCGGCGAGGCGCGCGGCGGCCTGTTCGGGATGGAGATGGTGCACCCGCGCTACCGTCTCGTCGACGAAGGCGAGCCCCTGCCGCAGGCGCTGACACCGGTCTACCCGACTGTCTCGGGCCTCGGGCAGGCTCGGCTGCGCGCGGCGATCCTGCGCGCGTTGCGCACGCTCGACTGGCGCGAGACGGCTCCGCCGGACGCGACCGCCCGGCTCGGCCTGCCTTCGGCCGCCGAGGCGTTGCGCGCGATCCACCAGCCGGCTCCCGACACGCCGGCGAGCGCACTGCACGAGCGCTCGACGCCTGCGTGGCGCCGCGTGATCTTCGACGAACTGCTCGCACAGCAGCTCTCGCTCAAGCGGGCGCGTGCGGCCCGCGCGGGACAGCTCGCGCCTGCGCTCGGCGACGACGCGCTCGCGCGGCGCCTGCTCGATGCGCTTCCGTTCCGGCTCACCGGTGCGCAGCGTCGCGCCTGGCGCGAGATCGGCCGCGAGCTCGCCGCGACCCAGCCGATGAACCGGCTGCTCCAGGGCGACGTCGGAAGCGGCAAGACGGTGATTGCGGCGCTCGCGGCCGCGCAGGCGATCGGCAGCGGCTGGCAGGCAGCGATGATGGCGCCCACCGAAATCCTGGCCGAGCAGCACCTGCGCAAGATCGGGCCCTGGCTCGAGCGGATCGGCGCGCGCATCGCATGGCTGTCCGGGTCGCTGAAGGAGTCCGAGAAGAAGGCTGTGCGGGCGCGGACCGCGGCCGGCGAAGTCGACCTGCTGATCGGCACGCACGCGCTGATCGAGGACACGGTGGCGTTTGCCCGGCTCGGCCTGGCGATCGTCGACGAGCAGCACCGCTTCGGTGTGGTGCAGCGGCTCGCGCTGCGCGCCAAGCTCGAGGCCGCCGCAGCCGTGCTGCCGCACCAGCTGATGATGAGCGCGACGCCGATCCCGCGCACGCTGGCGATGTCGTACTACGCCGACCTCGACGTGTCGGTGATCGACGAACTGCCGCCGGGACGCAAGCCGGTGCTCACCAAGCTGGTGTCCGAGGCGCGTCGCGACGAGGTCATCGCGCGTGTTCGCGCGGCGGCGGCGGCCGGGCGGCAGGTCTACTGGGTGTGCCCGCTGATCGAGGAGAGCGAGGCGCTCGACCTGCAGACCGCGATCGATACGCACGCCGCGCTCGCCGGGGAACTGGCGCCGCTTCGCGTGGGGCTGGTTCACGGTCGCCTGCCCGCCGGCGACAAGCAGGCGGTGATGGCGGAGTTCGCGAGCGGCGCGCTGCAGGTGCTGGTGGCGACGACCGTCATCGAGGTCGGCGTCGACGTGCCCAATGCGACACTGATGGTCGTCGAGCACGCCGAGCGATTCGGCCTCGCGCAGTTGCACCAGTTGCGCGGGCGCGTCGGCCGGGGTGAGGGCGAGAGCGTGTGCGTGCTGATGTACCGCGGTCCGCTCTCGTCCGCGGCGCGCGAGCGCCTGAAGACGATGTACGAGACCAACGACGGCTTCGAGATCGCTCGCCGCGACCTCATCCAGCGTGGACCGGGCGAGTTCCTCGGCGCGCGCCAGTCCGGAGAGGCGCTGCTGCGCTTTGCCGACCTGGAGCGCGACAGCGACCTGCTCGATGCGGCGCGCGACGCGGCGGCGCGACTGTTGCGCGACCAGCCGGCGCTGGTCGACGAGCACCTGCGGCGCTGGTTCGGCGGCCGCGAGGAGTTCCTGCGCGCCTGAACGCGCGGCGCGCCGGCGCGGTCTAAAGCAGCGCCGCGGCGCGCGCGATCGCCGCGAGGCCCGCGGCCGCGGAGTCGCCGTCGGCCACCCGCCCGCGCAGCCCGAGCCGGTGCATCGCCCGCGCATAGCGCGCCGACAAGCCCGTTCGGGCGACGACCGTCGGCACCAGGTCGCGCGAGGACCAGGACGACGCGTCGCGAACCTCGGCGCCGATCAGCAGCCCCGACAGGTAGGCCGGCACCTGGTGCGCGGCCAGCCCGCCGAGCAACGCCTCGGTGCGCGCGGTGAAGAGCAGGTGGGTCAGCGATCCGGGCTGCGCGCCGGCATGGTCGACGCCTTCGTCGAACGCGCGCAGCGCCTCGGCCTGGTGATCCGGCGAGTCGTCGGGGTCCCCGCACATGCGCGCGAGCGTCGAGCGCTCGCACATCAGGGAGTAGATCTCGCCGGTCATGTAGGTGCGAAACGCGACGATGCGCCGGTCGCGCACCTCGACCCATCGGCAGTGCGTGCCGGGCAGCACGAACATCCCGTCGCGCCCGCGCAGCGCGCCGAACACCTGCGTCTCGCCGCCGCGCATCAGGTCGGGCGAGTCGATCTCGCCGCGCGCCACGAGCCCCGGAACGACCCGGAACGGCCGTCCGGCGAGGTCGTCGAACGCCGCCAGGCGCTGCGCGAGCGCGTCGAGCCCGGCCGGCGTGCGCACGCGGCCGGCCTCGCGCCATCCGTCGCGGCTGCCGACCATGCCGCAAGCGATGACCGGCAGGGTCGGCTCGCGCAAGAGCCACTCGCCGCAAAGTGCCTCGAAGGCTTCGAGGAAGCGCCCGTCGGCGATCGTCGAGACGCCGGCCGCCGACTCGCCGCGCGCGAGGACGGCGCCGCCGGCGCCGATCAGCCAGGCGCGCAACGAACTCGAGCCCCAGTCGAGGCCGATCAGCGACGCGGGCTCGTCGCGACCGGTGAGCCGGGCCCCGGCGGGTGTCGGTGATGCGACCATGACGGCAGTATGCACGAGGGGGCGCTTGGTATCATCGCGGCAAACCCATGACGCTCACCGAACTCAAGTACATCGTCGCCGTGGCGCGCGAGCGCCACTTCGGTCGAGCGGCCGAGGCCTGCTTCGTCAGCCAGCCGACGCTGTCGGTCGCCATCAGGAAGCTCGAGGACGAGCTCGGCGTCCAGTTGTTCGAGCGCGGCGGCAGCGAGATCGGCATCACGCCGGTCGGCGAGCAGATCGTCGAACAGGCGCAGCGCGTGCTCGAGCAGACCAACGCGATCCGCGAGATCGC
>CALMSQ010000292.1:0-22030 GCA_937872345.1 uncultured Burkholderiales bacterium
TGCTGCCGCCGTAGTGCGCGTGGTAGACGTAGGTCAGCTTCGCGCGAAGCAGGTTCGTGTCGTCGACGGCATTCGTGGCGGGCAGCGGCCCGCCCATCGCGTCAACGAAGGCCACCGGCTGCGCGGCGAGGAAGTCCGGGTAACGATGACGGCTGTGCTCGTAGACGAGTTGCGCGGTCAGTGCGTTCGCATCGGCGAGGTACTGGTACTGTCCGTCGACGCTCCAGTCGGTGAAACGGTGCACTGTCGAGGGGTCCGAAGTCGCGAGCGGATCGTCGTAGATCCTGCTCGACATCCGAGCCGCGCCGAGCATAAGGCTGTGCGCGCCCCAGTCGTGGTTCCACGCCACGCGCAGGTACGGACTCACGCCGCTGAACTGCGTCGTGTCTTCGGGGGCCAGTCCTGCGCTCGTGAACGACCAGAGTCCCCGGGAAGTACCGTAGGCGCCGAGCTCCGCATAGAGCGTGTCGTTCCAGAACGCGTACGCGGACAGGCCGGCGACGTTGCCTCCGGCCGCGAAGCCCGGATAGGGCGCATTGCCGTCGACGAACCGGCTGCTGGTGGGACTCGGAACCGGGACGTACTGCATCCATGCGGCGGCAGTGTTCCACGGATCGGCGACCGACGGATTGTTGTTCAGGCTCAGCCCGAAGACGAGGCTTCGATTTCCGTCGCCAACCGTGTTCGCGTAACGAAGGTCGATGTTGTCGGCGTTGCTGTGCCCGTGGAAGCTGCCGTCGGCGCCGAGCGACGCGTACGGATCGTAGGTCACCTGCGCGAAGCCTCCGACGTGGTCGGTGAGCTTCCCACCCAGGAACAGGCTCGCGGTGGCGAAGATCGGCGAACCATCCTTCTGGAAGTCCTCGTGCGGATCGGGGCTCTTCGACGTGTTCGCGACCCGCGAGACCGAGCCCAGTGCCATGACCGACAGCGGGATCGTGCGCTGCCCCAGGGTATAGCCCAGCAGCTTGAACAGCCGGCCATAGGGCGTGAGCTCCGGGAACTGTCCGCCGGCGTGGCAGGCCGAGCAGTCTTGCCCCGTTTGTCGCTTGAAGAGCGGCAGCGCCTGCGCGGGGTCGGCCGCTGCGGCGAGCAGCGCGAGGGTTGCGCCGAGCGCCATGAGGCGCAGCAGCTTGCGCGCTGCGCCGCCGATATCGATTGACGATCGCTTCATCGCACGACCTCCTCGATCCCGAAGTCGGCACTGTGCGCCGAATCGGGCGCCGACCTCGGCGGCGACGGCACCGGTGCAGGGTGGCGTTCGCCGTGTCTCATGTATCACCTGCGATAGTCTCGCCAAGTGACTCATTCAGTGAAGAAAAGCGCTCACTAACCGGTGCTCGAACAACGGCCGCTAAGTCCCTGTTACGACAAGGAAAAAACCCTTCACGCGACTTGCCATGCCCGGCGCTTTTCCGTACAGTGCAGATTCGTGTAGAAAAGTGCAATTTTGTGGGGCAAACCTCCGCTCTGGCGGGGCGCTTGGCCCCCTTCGAGGGCGGGTCGGAAGGGCATGTTCCAGGGGAGTTCCGCGCTGTTGCTCGACGCGAAGGGTCGGATGACGATCCCGACGCGTCATCGCGACGCGCTCTCCAAGCAATGTGAGGGCTTGCTCACATTGACCCGTCACCCGGACGGCTGTCTGCTGCTGTTCCCCAGGCCGGTGTGGGAAGTGCATCGGGATCGGCTTGCGGCGATGCCGATCGCCGCCCGCGCCTGGGCGCGGATCTTCCTCGGCAATGCGCTCGACGTCGACATGGACGCCACGGGCCGGATCCTCATCTCCCCGGAGCTGCGCACGGCCGTCTCGCTGAACCGCGAGGTGATGCTGCTCGGCATGGGCAGCCACTTCGAGATCTGGGACACCGGGACGCTGGCCGCGAAGGAGCGCGAGACGCTCGCCGCCGGCATGCCCGAGGCGATCGCGAACTTCAACTTCTGACCGGTGGCAACAGACAGTGAGCCGCGGGGGAATCAGGACGCCGACCGATACGGGCACCAGCCGGTGCTGCTCGAAGAGGCGATCGAGGCACTCGCGATCCGCGCCGACGGTCGCTACGTCGACTGCACTTTCGGACGCGGCGGGCACAGCGGCGCGATCCTCGCCCGACTCGGCCCGAAGGGTCGGCTGCTCGCGATCGATCGCGACCCCCAGGCAGTGGCCGTCGGCCGCGGCTGGCGCGACCCGCGCTTCGCGATCGAGCACGCGCGCTTCTCGGAGCTCGACGCGGTGCTCGACGCTCACGGCTTCGACCGGGTCGACGGCGTACTGCTCGACCTCGGCGTCTCCTCGCCGCAGCTGGACGACCCGGCGCGCGGCTTCAGCTTTCGTGAGGACGGGCCGCTCGACATGCGGATGGATCCGACACGTGGATTCTCCGCGCGCGAGTGGCTCCTGCGTGCAACCGAGGACGACATCGCGAAGGTGGTGAAAGACTATGGGGAAGAACGGTTTGCTGTTCAGATTGCAAAGGCGATTGTTGCTCGCCGCGGGGACGCCGGCGAGCAGGCGCTTCGCACAACCGGAGAGCTTGCCGCACTCGTGGCGAGCGTCGTCCGGCGCCGCGGGGGCCGGCCGGAGGTGGGCAAGGACCCGGCCACCCGCACCTTTCAGGCTCTACGGATTCACGTCAATCAGGAGCTTGAGGAGCTCGCGCTAGTCCTCGGGAAGTCGGTCGCGCGCCTGGCAGCGGGCGGGCGGCTGGTCGTCATCAGTTTTCACTCGCTGGAAGACCGGATGGTCAAGCAGTTCATCGCGCACGAGGCCGGACGCGACGCTCCCCGCGATCCCGTCACGGGCGCGGTGCGCCACGCGGCTGCTCCGCGGCTGCGTGCGATCGCAAGGGTGCTGCCCGGCGCGTCGCGCGCGAACGGGCGCGCGCGGCTCGCCAATCCGCGCGAGCGCTCGGCCGTCCTTCGCGTGGCCGAGCGCACCTGAGCGCATTCGAAGCGGACACCCGAGGCATACCGAGGAGGCGACCATGACCCGCGCGAACATCCTGATGTCGGCCCTGCTCGTCGCCTGCGCGCTCGGCCTGGTCACCTCGCAGTACCGGGCACGCAAGCTCTTCGTCGACGTCGAGCGCGCGCAGGCGCAGGCCGCACAGCTCGAGGTGGGATGGAACCAGCTGCAGGTCGAGCAGACCGCGCTCGCCAAGGCGTCGCTGATCGACACGAAGGCGCGCCGCGAGTTGACGATGCAGTCGGTCTCGGCGGATCGCACGCTGCACCTGGTGGTCGACCCGGTCGATCGCGTCGTCCGGCTCGGCTCGCCGCTGCCCAGCGTGGCCGCGGCGGGCGGCAAGCCGGTCGCGCGCAGCAAGGCTGCGGGGGGGCGTTGATGGCGCGCCGTACCAGCCGCAACGTTCCGTTCGCGTCGAACCCGCTGCTGCGGGTGAAGCTGCCTGCGTGGCGCTCGCAGGTCGTGATGCTGATGGTGGCGGTCGCGTTCGTGGCGCTGGCCGCAAGGGCGGTCTGGTTGCAGGTGTTCTCGCAGAACTTCCTGCAGAAGCAGGGCGAGTTGCGCTACGCCAAGACGCTCGAGCTGCCGGCCTCGCGCGGCAAGATCTTCGACCGCAACGGCGTCGTGCTCGCGTCGAGCCTGCCGGCGCGGGCGGTCTGGGCGATTCCGGAGCACGTCGAAGCCACGCCACAGCAGATCGCGTCGCTCGCGAAGCTCCTCGACACGAGCGAGCGCGAGTTGCGTCGCAAGCTCGCCGAGGAGGATCGCAGCTTCGTCTATCTCAAGCGCCAGGTCGACGCCGCCGTGGCCGAACGCGTCGCGGCGCTGCGGATCCCGGGCATCCACCAGCAGCGCGAGTACAAGCGCTATTACCCGCAGGGCGAGACGCTGGCCCACGTCGTCGGCTTCACCAACGTCGAGGACGTCGGACAGGAGGGGGTCGAGCTCGCGCGCAATCCCGATCTCGCGGGCCGGCCCGGAAGCCGGCGCGTGATCCGCGACCGGCTCGGCCAGGTGATCGAGGACGTCGGCGCGGTGCGCGAGCCCCACAACGGCCACGACCTCGCGCTGTCGATCGACAGCAAGATCCAGTTCCTCGCCTTCGATGCATTGCGCGAGGCGGTGCAGGCGAACAAGGCTAAGGCAGGCGCCGCGGTGGTGCTCGACGCGCGCACCGGCGAAGTGCTCGCGCTGGCCAACTGGCCGACCTACAACCCGAACCAGCGCGGCCAGCTTTCCGGGGCGCAATTGCGCAACCGGGCGATCACCGACACGTTCGAGCCGGGCTCGACGATGAAGCCGTTCACCATCGCGCTCGCGCTCGAGCTCGGCGAGGTCACGCCGGGCACCGTGATCCAGACGGCGCCCGGGCGGCTGACGATCGGCCCGAACACGATTGGCGACGCGCACGCGCACGGCCCGCTGACCGTCGAGCAGATCGTGCAGAAGTCGTCGAACGTCGGCACGGCGAAGATCGCGCTCGGCATGCCCGCGCAGAAAATGTGGGAGATGTACGCCGAGCTGGGATTCGGGCAGCCGCCGCGGATCGGCTTCCCTGGCGCGGTCGCCGGGCGCGTGCGGCCGTACCGGAGCTGGCGGCCGATCGAGCAGGCGACGATGTCGTACGGCTACGGCCTGTCGGTATCGCTGCTGCAGCTGGCGCGCGCCTACACGGTGTTCGCCAACGACGGCGAGCTGCTCCCGCTGTCGATGTTCAAGGTCGACGACCCGCCCGCGGGCCAGCGAGTGGTCGCGGCGAAGACCGCGCGCGCGGTCCGGCACATGCTCGAAATGGCCGCCGGTCCCGGCGGCACCGCGCCGCAGGCGCAGATCTCGGGCTATCGCGTGGCCGGCAAGACCGGCACCGCGCACAAGCGCGACGGCGGCAAGTACGTCAACAAGTACCTCGCTTCCTTCGTCGGGCTCGCCCCGGCGTCGGACCCGCGCGTGATCGTCGCGGTCATGGTCGACGAGCCGAGTGCCGGAAAATACTACGGGGGACAGGTGGCGGCACCGGTGTTCGCCCGCATCGTCGGCGACTCGCTGCGCACCCTGCGCGTGCCGCCCGATGCGCCGATGGCGCAACTGTCGGTGCCGGCCGAGGCGGTGAAGGAGAGCATGTGATCGATCAGGCCGGGCAGCAGGCGACGCTCGCCGCTTCGCTCGGGCAGTGGCTGCGCGAGGTGCTCGCTCCGGGTGCCGCACTGGTCGCCGACAGTCGCGCGGTGCGGCCCGGCGACGCCTTCGTCGCGTGGCGCGGTGCGAGCCACGACGGCCGGGACTACATCGGGCAGGCGATCGCCCGCGGTGCCGCGGCGGTGCTCTACGAGGGCGGCGCGGAGGTGGCGTCCGGCGCGGTCGCGAGCCGCGCCGTCTCGGGGTTGCGCGAGCTGGCCGGCCCGATCGCCGCCGAGTACTACGGCCGGCCGAGCGAGCGCCTCGAGGTGGTCGCCGTCACCGGCACGAACGGCAAGACCAGCTGCACGCAGTGGATCGCGCGGGGGCTGGCGAAGGCAGGCCGTCGCGCCGCCGTGATCGGCACGCTGGGCAGCGGCGTCGTTCCCTCCGACGACTCGGCGCCCGTGCTCGATGCGTTCGGCCTGACCACGCCCGACGCGGTCGCCCTGCAGCGGATGCTCGCCGCCTTCGTCGAGGGCGGCGTCGAAGTGGTCGCGATGGAAGCGTCGTCGATCGGCCTCGACCAGGGTCGCCTCGACGGCACGCGGATCGGCACTGCGGTGTTCACCAACCTGTCGCGCGACCATCTCGACTATCACGAGACCGAGGAGGCGTACCTCGAGGCGAAGCGCCGGCTGTTCGACTGGCCCGGATTGCGAACCGCGATCGTCAACGGCGACGACCCGGTCGCGCCGCGGATCCTCGAGGCCCTCCCCGAGTCGGTGCAGACCGTGGCCTTCGGGCAACTGCCCGGCGAGCACGGCTGGCGGGCGCGCCGAAAGCTGTCGGCCTACCAGATCGTCCAGGGGCGCGACGGGACGCAGGTGTCGGTCGGCGGCGACTGGGGCCGCGCGCAGGTCCACCTGCGCGTGATCGGCCACTTCAACGTCGTCAACGCAATGGCCGTCGCCGCGGTGTGGATGAGCCTGGGAGACGGCTTCGAGGACGCGATGCGGCGCCTCGAGGGGTTGCGTCCGCTGCCCGGGCGCATGGAGCAGGTCGCCATCGACGGCGGGCCGCTCGTGGTCGTGGACTACGCCCATTCGCCCGATGCGCTGATCAACGTGCTCCAGGCGCTGCGACCGATCGCCGACGCGCGCGGCGGCACGCTGTGGTGCGTGTTCGGCGCGGGCGGCGACCGCGACGCGGGCAAGCGCCCGATCATGGGCATGGTGGCCGAGCGCTTCGCCGACCGCGTCGTCGTGACCAGCGACAACCCGCGCAGCGAATCACCGTTCCGGATCGTGTCGGACATCCGGGCAGGGTTCACTCGCGAGCCATGGCTGACCGAACTCGATCGCGAGAAGGCGATCCGCGGCGCGCTCGAGGGCGCCGGCGCCGAAGACGTCGTGCTGATCGCCGGCAAGGGGCACGAGTCCTGGCAGGAGATCGCCGGCCAGCGGTTGCCGTTCTCCGACGTCGAGGTGGCCCGCCGCTGCCTGCAGCAGCGCCAGGAGTCGGTCCGTGTTTGACCTGCGCGAGGCGCTCGGTTGGCTCTCGACGGGCTGCCTGTACGGCGACGGTGGCACCCGCGTCGGCGGCGTCTCGACCGACACGCGGAGCATCGAGGCGGGCGACCTGTTCGTCGCGCTGCGTGGCGAGCGCTTCGACGCGCACGACTTCCTCGCGCAGGCGCAGGCGAGCGGCGCCGTGGCGGTGGTGTTCGAGCGCTGGGTGCCGGGAATCCGCGTTCCAGCGATCCGCGTCGCCGACAGCCGCCGCGCGCTGGGCGAACTGGCCCGCGGATGGCGCAACCGCTTCGAGTTGCCGCTGGTCACCGTCGCCGGTGCCAACGGCAAGACGACGGTGAAGGAGATGCTGTCCGCGATCCTCGCCGAGCAGTTCGGCGAAGCCCGAAGGCTGGCCACGCGCGGCAACCTGAACAACGACGTCGGCGTCCCGCTGACGCTGCTGCGGTTGCGCGACGAGCATCGCGCGGCGGTCGTCGAGATCGGCACCAACCATGCCGGCGAGATCGCCTGGCTCGCTTCGGTGGCGCGGCCGACAGTCGCACTGGTGACCAACGCGCAGCGCGAACACCAGGAGTTCCTGCAGGGCGTCGAGGGCTCGGCGCGCGAGAACGGCGCCTCGATCTCGGCACTGGGCGAGGAGGGCGTCGCCGTGTTTCCGGGCGACGATTCGCAAGCGCCCGTCTGGCGCGAGCTTGCCGGCGCGCGCCGGCGCGTGGAGTTCGGTCTCGACGCCGACGAGCGCTATCCGGTGCGTGCGGCGCCGGATTCGCGCCCCGGCGGTTTCGCACTCGAGGTCGCCGGCGAGCGGGTCGAGGTGCGGCTGTCCATCGACGGGGCGCACAACGTGCGAAACGCGCTGGCGGCGGCGGCCTGCGGGCACGCGCTCGGCATCGGCGCGACGACGATCGCCGCCGGCCTCGCCAGGTTCCGCCCGGCGATGGGCAGGCTCGCGCGGCTGCGCAGCGCAAGCGGGGCGGCGCTCATCGACGACAGCTACAACGCCAATCCCGACTCGGTGCGCGCCGCGATCGACGCGCTGGCGGCCTGCGAGGGCCGTGGCGTGCTCGTGCTCGGCGACATGGGCGAGGTCGGCGAGCAGGGGCCGCAGTATCACCGCGAGGTCGGCGCGTACGCGCGCGAGCAAGGCGTCGCGCACCTGCTCGCGCTCGGCGAGGCCACGCGCGACAGCGTGGCCGCCTTCGGGCCTGGCGGCGAGCACTTCGACGCGATCGAACCCCTGGTCGAGCGTGCCCGCGCCCTGTGCGGGCCCGGTGTCACCTTGCTGGTCAAGGGGTCTCGCTTCATGAGGATGGAGCGCGCGGTCGCGGCGCTCGCGGGCACGGCGTCGAGGGAGCATCACTGATGCTGCTCGAGCTCACGCAGTGGCTGGCCAAGGACATCCGTGCGTTCTCGGTGTTCGGCTACATCACGCTGCGCGCGGTGCTGGCGACGCTGACGGCGTTGGCGATCGGACTGATCTTCGGCCCCGCGCTGATCCGCAAGCTGACCGCGATGAAGATCGGCCAGGCGGTGCGCAGCGACGGCCCGCAGACCCACCTTGCGAAGTCCGGCACGCCGACGATGGGCGGCGCGCTGATCCTGATCTCGATCGGCACGGCCACGCTGCTGTGGGCCGACCTCTCGAACCGCTTCGTCTGGATCGTGCTCGTCGTCACGCTCGGCTTCGGCTGGATCGGCTGGATCGACGACTACCGAAAGGTCGTGCACCGCAACCCGAAGGGGATGTCGGCGAAGGAGAAGTACTTCTGGCAGTCGGCGATCGGGCTGCTGGCGGCGATCGCACTGGCCTTCGCGGTGCCGGCGCAGACGAACGAGCAGGCATGGGCGCTGTTCACCGACTGGGTCTTCAGCGGCTTCGCCACCGGCTTGCCTGCGCAGGCCGACCTGATCGTGCCGTTCTTCAAGCACATCGCCTACCCGCTCGGCGTGTTCGGGTTCATCGTGCTGACCTACCTCGTCATCGTGGGCACCAGCAACGCAGTGAACCTGACCGACGGCGCCGACGGCCTCGCGATCATGCCGTCGGTGCTGGTCGGCTCGGCGCTGGGCATCTTCGCGTACGCGGCGGGCAACGCGGTCTTCGCCCGTTACCTGCTGATCCCGCACATCCCGGGCGCGGGCGAACTCACCGTCTTCTGCGCGGCGATCGCCGGCGCCGGCCTCGCCTTCCTCTGGTACAACGCGTACCCCGCGCAGGTGTTCATGGGCGACGTCGGCGCGCTGGCGCTCGGCGCCGCGCTGGGAACGATCTCGGTGATCGTCCGGCAGGAGATCGTGCTGTTCATCATGGGCGGCGTGTTCGTCGTCGAGACGCTGTCGGTGATGATCCAGGTCGGCTACTACAAGTACACGAAGCGGCGCTACGGCGAAGGCCGGCGCATCTTCAGGATGGCGCCGCTTCACCACCACTTCGAGGTCGGCGGCGTCAAGGAAAGCCAGGTCGTCGTGCGCTTCTGGATCGTGACGATGATGCTGGTGCTGTTCGGTCTGTCGACGCTGAAGCTGCGCTAGGAAGTGCGATGAGCGAAGCCTCCGGACCCGCGCAGCTGCACCTGTTCGACCTGAAGGGTCGGCGCGTCCTCGTGCTCGGCCTGGGCGACTCGGGCGTCGCGATGGCGCGATGGGCCGCGCGCCAGGGCGCGAACGTGCGCGTGGCCGACACGCGCAGCGCCGACGGCGCCGACCTGCCGCAGCTGCAGGCGCTGCGCGCGCAGGCGGGCGCCATCGACTACGCGGCAGGCCCGGCGTGGAGCGAACATTGGCTCGACGACGTCGACCTCGTCGCCTGGAGCCCGGGCCTGTCGATCGAGCTCGGGGAGTCGGCGCGCTTTCACGCGCTCGCGCGCGAGCGCGGCGTTCCGGTCGCGGGCGAGCTCGAGCTGTTCGCGCAGGCGCTCGCCGACCTGCGCGAGTCCGGGTACCGGCCGAAGGTGATCGCGGTGACGGGCACGAACGGCAAGACGACGACCACCGCACTGGCTGCGCACCTGTGCCGCGGCGCGGGCCTGCACGCCGTCGCCGCCGGCAACATCCGCCCCGCGATGCTCGACGCGCTGGGCGCGGCGCTGGACGCCGGCACGCTGCCGCAGGCGTGGGTGATCGAGCTGTCCAGCTTCCAGCTGGCGCTGGCGCAGAGCTTCGCCCCCGACGCAGCCGCGATCCTGAACGTCAGCGAGGACCACCTCGACTGGCACGCGACGATGGACAGCTACGTCGCCGCGAAGCGGCGAATCTACGCACCGGGCACGGTCGCGGTGTTCGACCGCGAGGACCCGGCCACCGCGCCGCTGCGCACCGGCCCGACACCGGCATCACGCGGCGCCGCGGCGGGCGACGCGCGCGCATCCGGCGACGCCCGCGTGGCCGTCGCGGCGGCGCCGCTGCGGATCGCGTTCGGCGCCGATGCCCCGCAGGCAGCCGGCGAATTCGGCCTCGTTCGCGAGGGTTCGCTCACCTGGCTCGCGCAGGCAGTGGCCGACGACGACACGGGGATCGGCCGGCGGCGCCGCGAGCCGGTCGCGTTTACCGTGAGGCGACTGATGCCTGCCGATGCGCTGCGGATCCACGGCGTGCACAACCAGCTCAACGCGCTCGCGGCGCTCGCGCTGTGCAGCGCGATCGGCGTGCCGATGGCGAAGATGCTCCACGCGCTGCGCGACTACGCGGGCGAGCCGCATCGCTGCCAGCTGCTGGCTTCGATCGACGGCGTCGAGTACTACGACGACAGCAAGGGCACGAACGTCGGCGCGACGATCGCGGCGCTGCGGGGCCTCGGGCGGCGTTGCCGTCTGATCGCCGGTGGCGACGGCAAGGGGCAGGACTTCGCTGCGCTGGCCGGCGCGGTGCGCGAGCACGCGGCGGCCGTCTACCTGATCGGGCGCGACGCGCCGCAGCTGCGCGCCGCGTTGTCGGACACCGGCGTGCCGCTGGTCGATTGCGCGAGCCTCGAGGAGGCGGCCGGGCGCGCCGGCGACGACGCGCGGCCCGGCGAGGCGGTGCTGTTGTCGCCCGCGTGCGCCAGCCTGGACATGTTCCGCAACTACGAGCACCGCGCCCAGGTGTTCGCGGCCGCGGTGCGGCAGCGGGCCGAGGCGCGCGGGGTCGCGATGGAGGGGGCATGCTGAGCCTGCGCCTTCCAGGCCGCGGCCGCGGCGATTCGCAACCGCTGCTGCGCCGCGCGGCGCTTCGCGCCGCGTCGCCCGCGAGCGCCCAGAGCGCCGATTTCGCGATGCTGTGGGTCGTCGCCGCGCTGCTGCTGATCGGCCTGGTGATGGTCTATTCGGCTTCGATCGCGCTGCCCGACTCGTCGCGCTTCGCCAACTACGCGCCCACGCATTTCCTGGTGCGCCACCTGATGGCGATGCTGATCGGCGTCGCCGCCGGGCTCGTCGCGTTCGCGGTACCGGTGCGCGAATGGCAGGCCTGGTCCAAGTGGCTGTTCCTGATCGGCCTGGTCCTGCTGGTGATCGTGCTGATCCCCGGAGTGGGCAAGTCGGTCTACGGCGCGCGTCGCTGGCTGTCCCTGTACGTCTTCAACCTGCAGCCGTCGGAGCTGATGAAGCTGTTCGTCGTGCTCTACGCGGCCGACTACACGGTGCGCAAGCAGGATTCGATGCAGAGCGTCCGCAAGGGCTTCCTGCCGATGGGCGCCGCGGTCGCGCTGGTCGGGATGCTGCTGCTGCTCGAGCCCGACATGGGGGCGTTCGTGGTCATCGCCGCGATCGCGATGGGCCTGCTCTACCTCGGCGGCGTCAACGGCAGGCTGTTCGCCGCGCTGGTCGTGATCGCGGGCACGACCTTCTCGCTGCTGATCTGGCTGTCGCCATGGCGGCGCGAGCGGATCTTCGCCTACCTCGACCCGTTCGACGAGGCCAACACGCTCGGCAAGGGCTACCAGCTGTCGCACTCGCTGATCGCGTTCGGCCGCGGAGAGCTGTTCGGCGTCGGCCTGGGCGGATCGGTCGAGAAGCTGCATTACCTGCCCGAGGCGCACACCGACTTCCTGCTGGCGGTGCTCGGCGAGGAGCTCGGCCTGGTCGGCGTGATGGTCGTCATCGCGCTGTTCTTCTGGCTCACCCGGCGCGCATTCGAGATCGGCCGCCAGTCGATCAAGCTCGAGCGCACGTTCGCGGGGCTGGTCGCCAAGGGGATCGGGCTGTGGATCGGGCTTCAGGCGTTCATCAACATGGGGGTGAACACCGGCCTGCTGCCGACCAAGGGCCTCACGCTGCCGCTGATGAGCTACGGGGGCAGCGGCGTGCTCGTGAACTGCGTCGCGATCGCCGTCCTGCTGCGCGTGGATTACGAGAATCGGCAACTCATGCGGGGTGCCGCATGAGCGGGCGCACCATAATGATCATGGCCGGTGGCACCGGCGGCCACGTGATGCCGGGGCTCGCGGTCGCCGCCGAGATGCGCGCCCGCGACTGGAGCGTCGTCTGGCTCGGCAACCCGTCGGGCATGGAGGCCACGCTGGTGCCGAAGCACGGCATCGCGATGCAATGGGTGCGCATGGGCGGCGTGCGCGGCAAGGGGCTCGCGACCAAGCTTCTGCTGCCGCTGCGGCTGCTCACCGCGTTCCGCGACAGCCTTCGCGCGCTGCGCGCGACCCGGCCGGCGGTCGTGCTGGGCATGGGCGGCTACGTCGCGTTTCCCGGCGGCATGATGGCGCGCCTGCTGCGCCGGCCGCTGGTGGTCCACGAGCAGAACTCGGTGGCCGGCCTGACCAACCGGCTGCTCGCGCGCGTCGCCGACCGGGTGCTCGAGGCGTTTCCGGGGACGTTGGCCGGCGCGCAGTGCACCGGCAACCCGCTGCGCGCCGAGATGCTTCGCGACGATGCCCCCGAGGCGCGCTACGCGCAGCGCTCGGGCCCGCTGCGCCTGCTGGTCGTTGGCGGAAGCCTCGGCGCGCAGGCGCTCAACGACGCCGTGCCCGCCGCGCTCGCGCTGATGCCCGCGCCGGCGCGCCCGCAGGTCCTGCACCAGAGCGGAAGGGGCCGGCGCGAGGCGCTCGAGGCGCGCTATCGCGAGCTCGGCGTCGCCGCGACGGTGGTCGAGTTCATCGACGACATGGCCGGTGCCTATCGGCAGGCCGACCTGCTGGTGTGCCGCTCCGGTGCGATGACGATCGCCGAGATCGCGGCGATCGGCGTCGCCAGCGTGCTGGTTCCGTACCCGCACGCGGTCGACGATCACCAGACCGGCAACGCGCGCTTCCTGTCCGGGCAGGGCGCCGCCGTGCTGATGCCTCAGTCCGAGCTCGCTTCAGATCGGCTGGCAGCCGCACTGGGAGGTTTCGACCGACCGGGGCTGGCGGCGATGGCCGCGCGCGCTCGCGCCCTGGCGCGGCCCGATGCCGCGCGGCGCGTGGCCGACGTCTGCGAAGAGGCGGCGCGATCGTCATGAAGCACAAGGTCAAGCACATCCACTTCGTCGGGATCGGGGGCGCCGGGATGAGCGGCATCGCCGAAGTGCTGCTGAACCTGGGCTACCGGATCAGCGGGTCCGACGTCTCCGCAGGTCCGGCCACGCGACGGCTCGACGCGCTGGGCGCGACGGTCACCCTCGGGCACGACGCGGCCAACATCGATGGCGCCGACTGCGTCGTCACGTCGACCGCGGTGCGCAGCGACAATCCCGAAGTGATCGCGGCGCGCAACCGCCGCGTGCCGGTCGTGCCGCGCGCGATGATGCTGGCCGAGCTGATGAAGCTCAAGCACGGCGTCGCGATCGCCGGCACGCACGGCAAGACGACGACGACCAGCCTCGTCGCGTCGGTGCTCGCCGCCGGCGGACTCGACCCGACCTTCGTGATCGGCGGCCGGCTGATCAGTGCCGGCGCGAACGCGCGCCTCGGCACCGGCGACTACATCGTCGTCGAGGCCGACGAGTCGGACGGCTCGTTCCTCAACCTGGCGCCGATGATCGCGGTGATCACCAACATCGACGCCGACCACATGGAGACCTACGGGCACGACTTCGCGCGCCTGCGCCAGGCGTTCGTCGAGTTCACGCAGCGGCTGCCGTTCTACGGCGCCGCGGTGCTGTGCGTCGACGACGCGCACGTCCGCGAGATCCTGCCCTTCGTCTCCAAGCCGGTGCTGACCTACGGGCTCGACGAGGGCGCGCAGTTCCGCGCGGTCGACGTCGCCGCCGACGGCGGGCAGATGCGCTTCACGCTTCTGCGCGAGGACGCGCAGCCCCTGCCGCTGGTGCTCAACGCGCCGGGGCTGCACAACGTGCGCAACGCCCTGGCCGCAATCGCGGTCGCCGACGAGCTGGGCGTCGGCGACGAGGCGATTGTCGCGGCGCTGGCCGAGTTCCACGGCGTCGGCCGGCGATTCCAGCGCTACGGCGAGATCGCGGTGCGCGCCGACAACGGCGGCGGCCGCTTCACGCTGATCGACGACTACGGACACCACCCCGCCGAGATGGAGGCGACGCTGGCGGCGGCGCGCGGCGCGTTCCCGGGCCGGCGGGTCGTGCTGGCCTTCCAGCCGCACCGCTACACGCGCACGCGCGACCTGTTCGAGGACTTCGTCAGGGTGCTGTCCACGCCGGAGGTGCTGCTGCTCGCCGAGGTCTATCCGGCCGGCGAGTCGCCGATCGTCGCCGCCGACGGCCGCTCGCTGGCGCGCGCAGTACGAGTGGCCGGCAAGGTCGAGCCGGTGTTCGTCGAGGAGATCGCGGCGATGCCGGCCGCGATCCTCGATGCGGCACGCGACGGCGACGTCGTGATCACGATGGGCGCGGGGTCGATCGGCTCGGTGCCGCAGCAGGTGAAGGAGGCAGCCGGTGACGCCCGTTGGAGCAACTGAGATGTCGACCGTCGAAGCGGACTTCCTGCGCGATCCCGCGGCCCTCGGCAAGGTGGCGGTGCTGTTCGGCGGCCGCTCGGCCGAGCGCGAAGTGTCGATCATGTCGGGCACCGGCGTGCTGGCGGCGCTGCGCAGCCGCGGCGTCGACGCGCACGCGTTCGACCCGGCCGAGCGCTCGCTCGACGACCTGCGCCGCGAGGGCTTTTCCCGCGCGTTCATCGCGCTGCACGGCCGCTACGGCGAAGACGGCACGGTGCAGGGTGCGCTCGAGCTGCTCGGCATCCCGTACACGGGCAGCGGCGTGATGGCCTCGGCGATCGGGATGGACAAGGTCTACACGAAGCGCATCTGGATGACGCACGGCCTGCCGACGCCGGCGTTCGCGCTCGCTCACGGCGTGGCCGAGGTCGCCGACGCCGCGGCGCGCTTCGGTTTGCCGATGGCGGTGAAGCCCTCGCGCGAAGGCTCGACGATCGGCTTCACGAAGATGGTGTCGGCCGACCAGGCGCAGGCGGCGTTCGAGATCGCGCGGCGCCACGACGACGACGTCCTGTGCGAGGAGTTCGTCGACGGGCGCGAACTCACGATCGCGGTGATCGGCACGGGCAGCGCCGCGCGCGCGCTGCCGGTCATCGAGATCGTCGCGCCGGCGGGCAACTACGACTACCAGAACAAGTACTTCCGCGACGACACGCGCTACGTCTGTCCGGCCGAGCTGCCCGAGGCGCTCGCCGGCGAGATCGCCGAACTGTCGCTGCGCGCCTACCTCGCGATCGGCTGCGAAGGATGGGGCCGGGTCGACGTGATGCTGCGCCGCTCCGACGGGCGACCGTTCCTGCTCGAGGTGAACACGTCGCCGGGGATGACCGGCCACTCGCTGGTGCCGATGGCGGCCCGCGCGGTCGGCATGTCCTACGAAGAGCTGTGCCTGCGGATCCTGGCCTCGGCGAGCCTGAAGATCGGGGGACGGCGTTGAACGTCTGGCACGACTCGCGCCTGATGAACGCGCTGGCCAACGCGCTGCTCGGGGCGACGCTGCTGGCCGCGCTTGCCAGCGCAGCCTGGTGGCTGTCGCAGCGGCCGTACTTCACGCTGCGCGGCGTGGCGATCGAGGCCGCCGAAGGGCACCCGCTGCGTCACGTGTCGGCGCCGCTGCTGCGCGCCGCGGTCACCCGCCACGTGCGCGGCAACTTCTTCGCCGTCGACCTCGACGCGGTCCGCGCCACCTTCGAGACCGTTCCGTGGGTGCGTCGCGCCAGCGTGCGCCGAGTCTGGCCCGACGGCCTGGTGGTGGCGATCGAGGAGCACCGGCCGCTGGCGTTCTGGGGCGACGGCCGCCTCGTCAACACCTTCGGCGAGCTGTTCGCCGCGAACCTTGCCGAGGCCGAGGAGGACGGCGATCTGCCGCAGTTCTCGGGGCCCGAGGGCAGCGCGCTGCAGGTCGCGCGCCGCTACGCCGAGCTGCGCGAGGCGGTGGCGCCGCTGGGCGTGCATCCCGACGTGGTCGCGCTGTCGCCGCGCTATGCCTGGACGATGCGGCTCGACGACGGCACGACGCTGCTGCTCGGGCGCGACCAGGGCATGCCGATCGAGCGCCGTGTCGCGCGCTGGGTCGGCGCGTATCCGGAGGTGATGGCGAGCCTGAAGCGGCGCGCCGAAGTGATCGACCTGCGCTACCCGAACGGATTCGCGATCCGCTCGCTCGCGCAGCTTGCCGAAGCGGACGGGCACGAGTCCGCGACGGCGCAACGAACGCATTGAAGCGCAGGATCACATGACCAGAGACGCCAAGGACCTGATCGTCGGACTCGACATCGGCACTTCGAAGATCGTCGCGATCGTCGCCGAGATGCGCGCCGACGGCCACTACGAGATCGTGGGCCTCGGCCAGCACGACTCGCGGGGGCTCAAGAAGGGCGTGGTGGTCAACATCGAGTCGACGGTCGCGTCGATCCAGCGCGCGCTCGAGGAAGCCGAGCTGATGGCCGACTGCAAGATCCGCACGGTCTACACGGGCATTGCCGGCAGCCACATCCGCAGCTTCAACTCCAGCGGCATGGTGGCGATCAAGGACAAGGAGGTCACCGAAGCCGACATGGCGCGCGTGATCGAGACCGCCAAGGCGGTGAACATCCCGACCGACCAGCAGATCGTCCACGTGCTGCCGCAGGAATTCATCATCGACGGCCAGGAGGACATCCGCGAGCCGATCGGCATGAGCGGCGTGCGCCTCGAGGTCAAGGTCCACATCGTGACCGGTGCGGTGTCGGCGGCGCAGAACATCGTCAAGTGCGTGCGCCGCTGCGGCCTGGAGGTCAACGACCTGATCCTGCAGCCGCTCGCTTCGAGCATGTCGATCCTGACCCAGGACGAGAAGGAGCTCGGCGTCGCGCTGGTCGACATCGGCGGGGGCACGACTGACATCGCGATCTTCACCGGCGGCGCGATCCGGCACACGGCGGTGATCCCGATCGCCGGCGACCAGATCACCAACGACATCGCGATGGCGCTGCGCACGCCCACGCCCGAGGCCGACGAGATCAAGCTGCGCTTCGGCATCGCCAAGCAGGTGCTCGCCGACCCGAACGAGAAGATCGAGGTGCCGGGCCTGGGCGACCGGGCGCCGCGCACGCTGTCGCGCCAGGCGCTGGCCGCGGTGATCGAGCCGCGCATCGAGGAGCTGTTCTCGCTGGTGCACCAGGTGGTACGCGAGTCCGGCTACGAGGAACTGCTGTCCTCGGGCGTCGTGCTCACCGGCGGCACCAGCCTGCTGCCCGGGATGGTCGAGCTGGCCGAGGACATCTTCCTGAAGCCGGTGCGCATCGGGATGCCCGCCTACACGGGCGGGCTCGCCGACGTGGTGCGCTCGCCGCGCTACTCGACCGCGGTCGGGCTGCTCGAGGAGGCGAGATTGCAGAGGCTGCGCGGCCGCAAGGTGGCAGAGCAGTCCGGATCGTTCAAGGAGACGCTGCGACGCATGAAGGAGTGGTTCCTTGGGAATTTCTGAACACCCCGTTTTCTTTCGGGAAGGGCGACTGGAGAGGCGAGGCCGGGCGGCCGCGCCAGCGGGGGCGTGTGCCGTCTTGCGGCTCAGCTTCTCCCGTCTGTCTTCCCACCATCCAGGAGGTCAGCACCATGAGCTTTGAAATGATCGAAACCGAAGTCGACGGCGCCGTCATCAAGGTGATCGGAGTCGGGGGCGCCGGCGGCAACGCGGTCAACCACATGATCAACCGCAGCGTGCAGGGCGTGGAGTTCATCGCGCTGAACACCGACAAGCAGGCGCTGCGGCGCTCGCTGGCCGAGCGCACGATCCAGCTCGGCGAGATCGGCCTCGGCGCGGGTGCCCGGCCCGAGGCCGGTCGTGCCGCCGCCGACGCGATGCGCGAGCACATCCGCGAGGCGCTCGAGGGCGCGAACATGGTGTTCCTCACCGCCGGCATGGGCAAGGGCACCGGCACCGGCGCCTCGCCGGTGGTCGCCGAGATCGCCAAGGAGATGGGCATCCTGACCGTCGGTGTCGTGACCAAGCCGTTCGACTTCGAGGGCGCGAAGAAGCTGCAGATCGCCGAGCAGGGGATCGACCAGCTGGTCGAGCACGTCGATTCGCTGATCGTCGTGCTGAACCAGAAGCTGTTCGAAGTGATGGACGACGACGCCAGCCTCGAGGACGCGTTCAAGCGCGCCGACGACGTGCTGCACAACGCCGTCGCCGGCATCGCGGAGATCATCAACGTGCCGGGCCTGGTCAACGTCGACTTCGCCGACGTCAAGACCGTGATGGGCGAGCAGGGCAAGGCGATGATGGGCATCGGCGAGGCGGCCGGACTCGATCGTGCCCGGATCGCGGCCGAGCAGGCGGTGTCGTCGCCGCTGCTCGACGGCGTCGACCTGCAGGGGGCGCGCGGCGTGATCGTCAACATCACCGCGGGTCGCAGCCTGAAGCTGAAGGAGACCAACGACGTGATCAACACGATCAAGGCCTTCTGCGCCGACGACGCGACGATCATCCACGGCACCGTGTTCGACGAGAACATGGCCGACCGGCTGCGCGTGACCGTGGTGGCCACCGGCATCGGCCGCCGCGCGGCCAAGCCGGTGCTGGTGCCCCAGACGCAGCTGCGCACCGGCACGGACAACGCCGCCGCGCCGGTCAACTACGAGCAGTTCGAGCAGCCGACCGTCTGGCGCAGCCCGCGCGCGTCGGCGGCCGCGCAGGTGCAGGCGCTCGAGGAGAGCGGCGTGGAGCGCTTCGACATCCCGGCCTTCCTGCGCAAGCAGGCGGACTGAAAGGCGTGGACCGGCCCCGGGACGAACCGGGGCGGCCGCGCCGGCGGACCCTGCGCGGGCAGGGTCGTGCGGCGCGGTCCGGGCACGGATTGCGCGCGGGCACTACAATATTCGATTGCCCGCGGCGCCCCCTTTCCGCCGAGGCCCGCGGCGATCACCCACGGAGTACCCACGCATGACGATCAAGGTTGGCGACACGCTTCCCGACGCGACGGTCCGCGAGTTCATCGAAGTCGAGGGCAATGGCTGCTCGGTCGGACCCAATACATTCCAGGTGGCCGACCTCGCCAGGGGCAAGCGCATCGTGATCTTCGGGCTGCCCGGCGCCTTTACGCCGACCTGCTCGGCCAAGCACGTGCCCGGCTACCTGGAGCGTTACGACGCGCTGAAGGCCGCGGGCGTCGACGAGATCTGGTGCGTGTCGGTCAACGATGCGTTCGTGATGGGCGCCTGGGGCCGCGACCAGAAGACCGGCGGCAAGGTGCGCATGATCGCCGACGGTGCGGGCGAGTTCACGAAGAAGCTCGGCCTCGACGTCGACCTGAGCGCGGGCGGCATGGGCCTGCGGTCGCGCCGCTACTCGATGCTCGTCGACAACGGCGTCGTGAAGTCGCTGAACCTCGAGGCGCCCGGCAAGTTCGAGGTGTCCGACGCCGCGACGATGCTGCGCCAGGTGGCCGGCTGACCGCCGCGCGACGGATGCCGACCACCGGGCCAAGCGCCGGATCATGATGCGCCAGCGCACGATCGGCAAGCCGGTCAGCACCGCCGGGGTGGGCCTGCACTCCGGCGAACGGGTCGAGCTCACGCTGCGGCCGGCCGATTCCGACACCGGCATCGTGTTCCGTCGCGTCGACCTCGATCCGCCCGTCGAGATCCGCTGCGGCGCTGCGCGGGTCACCGACACCCGCATGGCGTCGACGCTGACGGCCGCCGACGAAGGCCCCGGCAGCCAGGTGCGCGTGGCCACCGTCGAGCACCTGATGTCGGCCCTCGCCGGTCTCGGCATCGACAACCTCTACGTCGACGTCACCGCGCCCGAGATCCCGATCCTCGACGGGTCGGCGGGCTCGTTCGTGTTCCTGGTGCAGTCGGCCGGCATCGTCGAGCAGCGGGCGGCCAAGCGCTTCATCCGGGTGAAGCGGGCGGTCGAGGTCCGCGACGGCGACAAGTGGGCACGGCTCGATCCGCACTTCGGCTTCAAGCTTCGATTCTCGATCGAGTTCTCGCATCCGGCGATCGACGCCACCGGGCAGGCGGTCGAGGTCGATTTCGCGACGATGTCGTACGTCAAGGAAGTGGCGCGCGCCCGCACCTTCGGGTTCATGCAGGACGTCGAGGCGCTGCGCGCGCACGGGCTCGCGAAGGGCGGAAGCTTCGGCAACGCGATCGTGATGGACGAGTACCGCGTGCTCAACGCCGAAGGGCTGCGTTTCGACGACGAGTTCGTCAAGCACAAGATCCTCGACGCCATCGGCGACCTGTACCTGGTTGGCCACCCGCTGCTCGCTGCCTACAGCGCCCACAAGTCCGGGCACGCGCTGAACAACCGGCTGCTGCGCGAGTTGCTGGCCGACCAGCAGGCCTGGGAACTCGTCAGCTTCACCGAGCGTCGCGAGGCGCCGAAGCTGTTCGCGCTCGACTGGAGCCATGCCTGACCACGATGCCCGGCGACGAAGATGATCCTGGTTCGGGTCTTCGTCTTCGTCGTGCTCGCCGCGGTCGTCTGGTGCGCGTTCGGTTTCCTCTTCACGCGTGACCGCAAGTACCTGCGCGTGGCGGTCCGCGTGCTCGCGATCGGCATCGGCGGCGCGCTGGTGTTCTTCGCCGTGATGTTCGTTCAGCGTCTCTGAACCGGCCGGCCGGTGCCCCCGCGCGCCGGTGCGC
The DNA here is from genome assembly GCA_937872345.1 of uncultured Burkholderiales bacterium. Taxonomy (GTDB): domain Bacteria; phylum Pseudomonadota; class Gammaproteobacteria; order Burkholderiales; family Burkholderiaceae_E; genus Zeimonas. Next base: position 20,628 of record CALMSQ010000292.1, read on the forward strand.
AGCGCCGCGCGTCGGTCGGACGGTGCCATCCGTCGCGCCTGGCTACGGCGCCGCTCAGCGCGATTCGCGGTGACGCCTAACCAGGTTTGCGAGCGCTTGCTTGAGCGCCGGGCCTTCGACTTCGGCCATCAGCTTCGCGAGGTCGCCGAGCGCGCGGCTCGGCACCGCCGCGCGCGGTCGCGCGGCCGCGCGCGCCGGCCCGCCCGAGCGTCGTTGCGGCACGATCCTGATTCGACTAACCTGCCCGCAATCCTGGCGTACGACCGTCAGCAAGGTAGGCGCCATCTGGCGCAGGCGGCCGGCCCAGGCGGCACTCGGGGTCATGACGGTCAGCGTCTGCTCGTCGAGCGAGACGACCGTCATCGGGACACGCGGACACGCCGCGGCAAGCCGGGCCTGCAGCGCCACGAGGCGATCGACGCGGGCGGCCAGGGCGCGGAAACCGGACTCGGTGTCGAGCCAGCTGGCGACGGAACGTGCGGGGGTGGCGGATTTCATCGGTTCGATGCCGGGCCGGTAGGGCGCCGTCTCGCGGCAACGGTAGCACGGCGGAGACATCGAATGCAGATCATTCTGGTGCATCCGGGACTCAGGCAGGCCCGCACCATCCACATCGGCCGGCGCACGCTGGTAGGCGCCGCGCTGGCGCTGCTGCTGCTGCTCGCATCGGCCTCGGGCCTGCTGTCGTACGTGACGCTGCGTCACGCGCTGGGTGGCCAGTTTCCGTTCCTCGAACAGTGGTTGCCGCGACTCGAGACCGCGCGTCCGCTGGCCACGCGCGACGAATTCCTGCGCCAGAACATCGACGCGCTGGCCGTCAGGTTGGGCGAGATGCAGGCGCGGCTTGCGCGCCTGGACGCGCTGGGCGAGCGGGTCGCGACGATGGCAGGCCTCAGGCTGGTCGATCTCGGCGTGCTCCCCGCTCCCGGCGGGCGGGGCGGACCGGTTCCCGCCGACGGCGGTCGTCCGCTGACCCTGGACGAGCTCAGCCGGGCGGTGGATCGCACGGCCGACGAGTTCGCGCAGCAGAACGGCGAGCTGAGCCTGCTCGAATCCGAGTTGCTCTACCGCGAGGTATCGGCCCGGCTGGTGCCGAGCGCGACGCCGCTGGCCGACGCGCTGGTGGGCTCGCGGTTCGGTGCGCGCATCGATCCGTTCACCGGCCGGCGCGTCGCGCACGAGGGGCTGGACTTCGCCGCGCCGGTCGGCGCGCCGATCCTGGCCGCTGCAGCGGGCGTGGTCGTGGTGGCCGGCAGGCATCCCGGCTACGGCAACCAGATCGACATCGACCACGGCAACGGCCTGGTGACCCGTTACGGGCACGCATCGAAGCTCGACGTCGTCGAAGGCGAGATCGTCAAGCAGGGGCAGAAGATCGCCGAGGTCGGCTCGACCGGCCGCTC
>CALMSQ010000293.1:0-6052 GCA_937872345.1 uncultured Burkholderiales bacterium
TTCATCATCGACCATCTGGATCGTGTCCATGAAGCCAGGATTGCTGCCGTTCGATGACGCGCTGGCGGCGCTGCTCGCGCAGGCCGCGCCGATCGAAGAGGTCGAAACCGTCGACACCGCGGCGGCTGCCGGGCGCGTGCTGGCCGCCGACATCCGCTCCACGCTCGACGTGCCGCCGCGCGACAACACGCAGATGGACGGCTATGCGGTGCGCCGCGCCGACCTGCTGCAGGCCGCGGCGGACCGTCCGGTGCGACTGCCCGTCGCGCAGCGCATTCCCGCCGGCCACGTGGGCCGGCCGCTTGCGCCCGGCGAGGCCGCGCGCATCTTCACCGGCGGCCTGGTGCCCGAAGGCGCCGACGCGATCGTGATGCAGGAGATGGCCACCGCCGACGGCGACACGGTGTCGTTCTCGCAATGCCCGGCGCCGGGCGAATGGATCCGGCGCGCCGGCGAAGACATCCGCAACGGCAGCGTGATCCTCGCGGCCGGCGCGCGGCTCACGCCGCAGGCCACCGGCCTGGCCGCCTCGGTGGGGCTGGCCAGCCTGCCGGTGCGCAGGCCGGTGCGCGTGGCGTGCTTCTTCACCGGCGACGAACTGGCAATGCCTGGCGAGCCGCTGCGCCCCGGCGCGATCTACAACAGCAACCGCTACGTGCTGGGCGCGTTGGTTCGCTCGATGGGCTGCGAGCTGGTCGACCTGGGCAACGTGCCCGATACGCTGGCTGCCACGCGCGAGGCGCTGCGCCGCGCCGCGCAGGGCAACGACCTGATCGTCACCTCGGGCGGCGTGTCGGTGGGCGAGGAAGACCACGTGAAGCCCGCCGTCGAGGCCGAAGGCGAACTGCGCATGTGGCAGATCGCGATCAAGCCCGGCAAGCCGCTCGCCTACGGGCGCGTGCGCCGCGGCGCGCCCGACGCCGGTGTCGCGCACTTCATCGGGCTGCCCGGCAACCCGGTGTCGAGCTTCGTCACCTTCCTGCTGCTGGTGCGCCCATTCGTGCAGCGGCTGCAGGGCATGGCCGACGTGGCGCCGCGCGCGCTGCCGATGCGCGCCGACTTCGACTGGCCGAAGCCCGACCGCCGCCGCGAGTTCCTCAGGGCGAAGCTCAACGCAGACGGCGGGCTCGACCTGTTCCCGAACCAGAGCTCCGCCGTGCTCACCTCCACCGTCTGGGGCGACGGGCTGATCGACAATCCGCCGCAGCACGCCATCGCGCGCGGCGACGTCGTGCGTTTCCTGCCCTTTTCGGAGCTGACGAGATGACGATCACGATCCTCTATTTCGCCGGGCTGCGCGAGGCGCTCGGCACCCACCGCGAGACGATCGACCTGCCGGCCGGCGTGCGTACCGCTGCGCAGCTGCGCGCGTGGCTGCGCAACCGCGGCGGCGCATGGGCTGAGACGCTGGCCGAGGGCCGCGTCGTCCGCGTCTCGATCGACCAGGCGATGGCACGCCCCGACACGCCACTCGCCGCCGGCGCCGAAGTCGCCTTCTTCCCGCCGGTCACCGGGGGTTGACGCCACCTTCCAGTGCGCATAGATTATGCGCATGAAACATGTCGTCCGCGAACGCAGCGTGCTGTACGACGTCAGCGCGCCGCGGCGCGCCACCAACGTCACCGTCAACGCCGACCTGCTGCGCCGGGCGCGAGAACTCGACGTCAATCTTTCACAGACGCTCGAATCCGCGCTCGTGGTCGAAGTGGCCGAACGCGCCCGGCAACGCTGGCTGGCCGAGAACCGCGGCGCGATCGACGCGTACAACCGCGAGGTCGAGCGCAACGGCTGCTTCGCTGACTCGCTGCGCAGCTTCTAGCGTGTTTCGGCTGGAGACAGCGCCGTGTCGCAGTTCGACGTCTATCGCAACCCCGATGCCTCGACGCGCGCGCGCTTTCCGTTCCTGCTCGAAATCCAGTCCGATCTTCTCGAATCGCTGGCCACGCGGGTGGTCGTTCCGCTCGCGGTCGCCGGCGAAGACACCACGCCGATCGCACGGCTGATGCCGGTCTTCGAAGTGGGCGGCGAGCGCGTCGTGATGCGCACACCCGAGATCGCGGGCATTGCGCGCAAGGCCATCGGCGCGCACGTGGGGTCGCTCGCCGTGCATCGCCACGAGATCGTTGCGGCGCTCGACGTGCTCATCACCGGAGTCTGACCATGCCCGTCCGTGTCCAGCAAGACGACTTCGACGCAGGCGCCGAGATCGCCGCGCTGCGCGCCGGCAACCTGAACGTCGGTGCGGTGGCCGCCTTCATCGGCACCGTGCGCGACCTGAACGAGGGCGCCGGCGTATCGGCGATGGCGCTCGAACACTATCCGGGCATGACCGAGCGCGCACTCGAAGACATCTGCGCCCAGGCGCGCAGCCGCTGGGACATCCTCGACGCACTGGTCGTCCACCGCTACGGAGATCTCGCGCCCGGCGACCAGATCGTGCTCGTCGTCGTCACGTCCGCGCACCGCGGCGAAGCCTTCGCCGCCTGCGAGTTCATCATGGACTACCTGAAGACCCAGGCGCCGTTCTGGAAGAAGGAACGTACGCCGCACGGCGAGCGCTGGGTGGACGCGCGCGAGAGCGACGACGAAGCCGCGGCGCGGTGGTGAACCTGGCCGCCGATCCCCCGGCCTGGCTCTGGGTCGCCTGCACGGTCGCCGCGGCGGGCGTGCAGACCGCGCGCAACGCCGCGCAGCGCAGCCTCACCGGCCGGCTCGGCACGGTCGGCGCCACGCACGTGCGCTTCCTGTTCGGCCTGCCGTTCGGCCTGATGTTCCTCGCCGGGCTGGGGGTCGTCACCGGCCTCGGGGCCTTGCAGCCGTCGTGGACCTACGCCGGCTGGGCATTGATGGGCGCGGTGTTCCAGATCTTCGGCACGGCGCTGATGCTCGCCGCGATGCGCGAGCGTTCGTTCGTGGTGGCGATCGCCTACGTGAAGACCGAGCCGCTGCAGGTCGCGCTGTTCGGGCTGGTCTTCCTCGGCGAGCGCCTGAGCCTGCAGGCGAGCGCGGCGGTGCTCGTGGCCACCGCCGGCGTGCTGCTGATGTCGATGCCGGCCGGCGCCCGCGTGCCGCGCGCCGCGCTGCTCGGCGTGCTCTCGGGCGCGATGTTCGCGCTGTCGGCGGTGGGCTTTCGCGGCGCGATCCTCGCGCTCGGCGAGGGCCCGTTCTACCTGCGCGCCACCGCCACGCTCGCCACCTCGCTTGCGATGCAGACCGCGCTGCTCACCGGCTGGCTGCTCTGGCGCGACCGCAGCGTGTTGCGCGAGATCCTCCGCCTGTGGCGGCCGTCGCTGCTGGCCGGCGCCGCCGGCGCGCTCGCTTCGCAGTTGTGGTTTCTCGCGTTCTCGCTGCAGGCGGCCGCTGCGGTGCGCACCGTGGGCCTGGTCGAGATCGTGTTCGCCCAGGCCGTCTCGCAGCGGCTCTTCGCGCAGGGCACCACCGCGCGCGAAGCGGCGGGCATGGCGATGATGGTGGGCGGCGCGGTCTGGTTGCTGGTCGCGGGGCCGTGAGCGCGTCCGGCCGTTCAGGCCGCGGCAGCGCCCACGCTGAGCATCGTGGCCAGCAGTCCGCGCGCCTCGCGCAGGCTGGGCACGATCGCGTGCGCGAGCGGCTCGTATTCGGGCGAGGGCGGCATCAGGTCGGGCACCACGATGCAGGTCGCGCCCGCCGCGTGTGCCGCGCGCAGCCCGATCTCGGAGTCTTCCAGCGCGATGCAGTGCGCCGGCTCGGCGCCGATGCGCGCGATCGCCTCGCGATAGACGTCGGGCGCCGGCTTGCCGCGCGGCACCTGGTCGCCGCCGACGATGGTCTCGAAGCGCTCGCGCAGGCCGGCCAGCGCGAGCTTCTCGAGCGCCAGCTCCTGCTGCGTCGACGTGGCCACCGCCACCGGCACCGCGCGCGCGGCGAGCCAGTCGAGCAACTCGACCAGCCCCGGCTTCACCTGTACGCCTTCGCCGCGCAGCCGTTCGAGATAACGCACGCGTCCGCGCGCCGACACTTCGGACATCGGAAAGCTGCCGCCCATGCGGTCGAGCAGCACCTGGCGCGACTCGCGACTGTCGATGCCCACCAGCGCGAGGCAGGTCTCGCGCGTGATCTCCCAGCCGAAGGTGCGGGCCGACTCGATCCAGCACTCGAGCGCGATGCGCTCGGTGTCGACCATCAGCCCGTCCAGGTCGAAGACGACCGCCCGGTGCCCGCCCATGTCTAACTCCGCGCGGCGGGCCCGAACAGCTGCGGATGTTCGCGCGGCCGGCTGCGCCAGTACTGGCGAGGCGCCTCGACGCTCGCCCCGAGCGCGGCGGCCGCGCGCCACGGCCAGTGCGGGTCGTACAGGATGCCGCGCGCCAGCGCCACCATGTCGGCCTTGCCCGAGGCGACGATGTCCTCGGCCTGCTGCGGCTCGGTGATCATGCCCACCGCGATCACCGGCAGCTTCGTCTCGCGCCGGATCGCTTCGGCGAACGGTACCTGGTAGCCGGGGCCGACCTTCACCTTCTGCTGCGGCGAAATGCCGCCGCTCGACGCGTCGATCCAGTCGGCGCCGAGCGCGGCGCAGCGCTGCGAGAATTCGATCGCGTCGGGCAGGTCGAAGCGCTCGGCGGCCGGCAGGTGCTCGAGCCAGTCGGTGGCCGACAGGCGCACGCCGAGCGGTTTGTGAGCCGGCCAGGCGGCGCGCATCGCGGCGATCACCTCCAGCGGCCAGCGCATCCGGTTCTCGAGCGAACCGCCGTATTCGTCCTCGCGCCGGTTGGCGATCGGCGACAGGAACTGGTGGATCAGGTAGCCGTGCGCGGCGTGGACCTCGATCGCGTCGATCCCGAGGCGATCGGCGCGCAGCACCGCGTCGACGAAGCGCGCCTTCAGCGCCTGCAACTCGTCGAGCCCGAGCGCATGCGGCGGCGCCTCGCCGTCGTTCATCGGCACCGCGCTGGGCGCCACCGGCGTCCAGCCCCCGGCATCGGCGGCAATCTGCGTGCCGCCCTCCCAGGGGCGCGCGGTCGAGGCCTTGCGGCCGGCGTGGCCCAGCTGGATGCCGATTGCCGCCCCGCCCACGCTGCGCACCGTCCGCAGCACGCCGGCCAGCGCTTCCTCGGTCGCGTCGTCGAACAGGCCCAGGCAGCCGGGCGAGATCCGGCCCGCCGGCTCGACGGCCGTCGCCTCGATCAGCACCAGCGCGGCGCCGCTGAGCGCGAGCTGCCCGAGGTGCACCGTGTGCCAGGGTTGCGCGCGGCCCTCGACCGCCGAGTACTGGCACATCGGCGAGACGACGATTCGGTTCGGAAGGGTGAGCGAGCGCAGCCGGAACGGGGTGAAGAGCTGTGACATCGGTGACTGTCGTGTGAGGATCAGGCATTGTCGCTCATCCGGCGCCGCCGCCCTGCCGGGGCGCCGGTGCCCGCCCTTGAAAACCCCCGGCGGCGCCCGCAGATGCTTGCCAGTCGTGCGGCCGGCGCCGCCAGTTCAGCGATCCCAGGGGAAGCCATGCGTCTCGACAAGCTCACCACCCAGTTCCAGCAGGCCCTCGCCGATGCGCAGAGCCTGGCGCTGGCCAACGACAACCAGTACATCGAGCCGGTGCACCTGCTGGCGGCGGTCGCGGGCCAGGCCGACGGGTCGGGCCGCACCCTGCTCGAGCGCGCCGGCGTGCGCGCGGCGTCGCTGAAGAACGCGGCCGACGCGGCGATCAAGCGGCTGCCGCAGGTGTCGGGCACCGGCGGCGAGGTGCAGGTGGGCCGCGACCTGGTCAACCTGCTCAACCTGTCCGAGAAGGAGGCGCTCAAGCGCGGCGACCAGTTCGTCGCCACCGAGATGTTCCTGCTCGCGCTCACCGAGGACAAGGGCGAGGCGGGCCGCATCTCGAAGGAGGCCGGGCTCACGCGCAAGTCGCTCGAGGCCGCGATCGACGCGGTGCGCGGCGGCGCGAGCGTCGACAACGCCGAGGCCGAGGGCCAGCGCGAGGCGCTGAAGAAGTACACGATCGACCTGACCGAGCGCGCGCGCGAGGGCAAGCTCGACCCGGTGATCGGGCGCGACGAGGAAATCCGCCGCA
>CALMSQ010000294.1:0-4438 GCA_937872345.1 uncultured Burkholderiales bacterium
TTGCCGTGCATCGCGTAGATCTTCTGCAGGTAGTCGAGCGCCGCCTCGGTCGACTTCACGACGTCGCGCCGGTTGTCCACCCACCAGTCCTGCTGCAGGTTGTAGGCGCGCCCGGTGGACGGGATGAACTGCCAGAGCCCGGCAGCCTGCGCGTGCGACAGCGCCACCGGATTCATCGCACTTTCGACGAACGGGAGCAGGGCGAGCTCGGTGGGCATGCCACGCTTCTCGAGCTCTTCGACGATGTGGAACAGGTAGCGGCTGCCGCGCGCGAACATGCGCTGCAGGTAATCGGGCCGCTCGAGGTAGAAGCGCTCCTTCTCGGCGACCAGCCGGCTGTTGAGCGGCGGCATCGCGAAACCGGCGCGGATGCGGTCCCACAGGTTGCCGACCGGCGCCTCGGCCTGCGGCGGGCGGCCGGTCGGCGCCGGCAGCGAGGCGAGGGGGTCGGTGCGTGCAGGGGCTGCGGTGGGCGCGGGGACCGCCTTCGCGGCTGCGGCGCCGGCCGGTGGGGAGGGCTCAGCCTGCGAGGGCGCAGCCGGGCCCGACGCCTGCGCGACCGGAGCCGGAGCCTGCGCGGATGGCGGGGCTACGGTCGAGCAGCCGGCGACGACGAGCAATCCGCCCAGCAGCGCGCCGACACGAAGAAAAGACACCAAGGACGACCCCTAACTCTCTGATTCGACGCAACAAGCCGGCCGATCCTACGGAAGGACACGGCAACGGTCAAGGGCGTGGGTCACGTTCAGCGAAACTCATCTTTCCACGCTCGCAGCGCCGCGAAACCCTCGATCCGCGAGACGGGCGCGTGGCCCAGACGGCCGGTGATCGTCGCCGCCACGCCCGGCGCGTCGCTGCGCAGGAACGGGTTGGTGGCGAGTTCGATCGCGATCGTGGTCGGCACCGTGCGCGCGCGCGCCTCGCGCATCCGGCGGGCCTCGTCGAGCCGCGCGAGCACCGCGTCGCCGGCGGGCTCGGCGGCGGCGGCGAAGCGCAGGTTCGACACGGTGTACTCGTGCGCGCAGAAGACCAGCGTCTGCGGGTCGAGCGCAGCGAGGCGGTCGAGCGAATCGAGCATCTGCGCTGGCGTGCCCTCGAACAGCCGGCCGCATCCGGCCGCGAACAGCGTGTCGCCGCAGAACAGCAGTGGCCGGGGATCGCCGCCCCAGGGCTGCGACACGTAGGCGATGTGGCCGCGGGTGTGCCCGGGCACGTCGAGCACGCGCATCGCCGCGCCGACGCCGTCGACGACGATCGAATCGCCGGCCGCGAGCTTGCGATCGACGCCCGCGATCGGCTCGCCGGCCGGCCCGTAGACGACCGGGCGCCAGCGCTCGACCAGCGCGCGTACGCCGCCGACGTGATCCGGGTGATGATGTGTCAGTAGAATGGCCGACAGGCGCAGGCCGCGCTCGGTCAGCGCACGTTCGACCGGGGCGGCATCGCCCGGGTCGACGACGGCCGCGTGGTCGCCTTGCGGCGCGCGCAGCAGCCAGATGTAGTTGTCGTCGAACGCATCGATCGCCTCGACGCACGGATGCGACGGCGGCGCGAATCGCCAGGGTGGTGAAGGCTGCATGGCATGAAGAGGGATGACCCCGCGATTATACGGAGCACCGATTCGGTGCTCGCGCGGCGCGCGGCCTGGCGCGAGTGGCTCGCGTCGCCGCCCGGACGCTACGCGCTCGCCTGGCAGCAGGAGCAACTCGATGCCGCGGTCGCCGACGTGTTCGGTTTCCATGCGCTGCAGTGCGGGCTGCCCGAACTCGACGCGCTGCGCGACAACCGGATGCCGCACCGCATCCGCGCCTGCGAACCGTGGGACCTGCTGCCGCCGAACACGGCCAGCCTGCTGGTCGAGCACTTCGAGGAGTTGCCGATCGCCTCGCAGAGCCTCGACCTGGTCGTCTTGCCTCACGTGCTCGAGTTCGCCGGCGATCCGCACCAGGTGCTGCGGGAAGTCGATCGCGTGTTGCGCCCGGAGGGGCGGGTGATCGTCACCGGTTTCAACCCGGTGAGCCTGTGGGGCGCCCGGCAATGGGCGACGCGCTCCGTGTCGCGCCGGCCGTTCCTGCCGCGCGAAGGGCACTTCATCGGGCTGCCGCGGCTGCGCGACTGGTTCAAGCTGCTCAGCTTCGAGCTCGATCGCGGGCGCTATGGATGCTACCGGCCGCCGTGCCGCACGCAGAAGTGGCTCGATCGCACACAGTTCATGGAGTCGGCCGGCGACCGGTGGTGGCCGATCTGCGGGGCGCTGTACGTCGTGTCGGCCGTCAAGCGGGTGCGCGGCATGCGCCTGATCGGGCCGGCCTGGCGGCAGGCGCGTCCGGTTCGGGCGCCCGCCGCGGCGGTCTCATCGCGCTGCGAGCCGAACCGGAAGTCCTGAACAGTCGCGCCGGCGCCGCGCGGGGCTTCAGCGCTCGCCGTACATGTACTCGCGCGACAGGGGAAGCGGGCTTTCGGCGCCGCTCGCCCCGGGCCTGGGCCTGATCGCCAGCAGCTGGTAGAGGTTTATCCAGCCGTGCGCGAACGCGTGCGCGCAGCCCGCGAGGTAGACCCGCCAGATGCGCGCGCGCTTCTCGCCGGCCAGCGCGGTCAGCCGGGCGACGTTGCGCTCGAAGCCCTCGGACCAGAACCACAACGTCTTCGCATAGTGGCGACGCAGCGACTCCGCGTCGGTGAGCTCCAGGCCCGCCGCCGAGAGCTCGCGGATCGCGAGCGAGACGTGCGGCAACTCGCCGTCCGGGAACACGTACTTGTCGATGAAGTCGCCCGCGCCGAGCCCGACCGATCGGTTGTCGGCGTCGCTTGAGGTGATGCCGTGGTTCATCGCGACGCCGCCCGGCTTGAGCAGCCGGTAAACCGTGTCGAAGTAGCCGCGCAGGTTCTTCAGCCCGACGTGCTCGAACATGCCGATCGACGAGATGCGGTCGAAGCTGGCGTCACCGGGCACGTCGCGATAGTCCTGCAGCCGGATCTCGACGCGGTCTTCGAGCCCGGCCTCCCGGACCCGCTCGCGCGCCAGTTCGTACTGGTTCGTCGACAGCGTGACGCCCACGGCCTTCACGCCGTAGTGCTTCGCCGCGTGGATCGCCATCGCCCCCCAGCCGCAGCCGATGTCGAGCAGCGTCTGGCCCGGCGCGAGCATCAGCTTTCGGCAGATGTGGTCGAGCTTCTGCACCTGGGCTGTCTCGAGGTCCTCGTCGCCGGTGCGGAAGTAGGCGCAGGAGTAGACCATCCGCGGGTCGAGCCACAGCGAATAGAACTCGTTGGAGACGTCGTAGTGGTACTCGATCGCCTTGCGGTCGCTCTTGCGCGTGTGGCGGGCGAGCCACGACGGAAGCCTGCCGCGCCCCTGTTCCTCGTCGCCGACCCGCGACAGGTGCTCGGCGATGGCGACGATCTCGCGGACGTCGCCGTCGACGTCGATGTGCCCCTCGACGAAGGCCTCGCCGAGCGACGACATCGACGGCTTCAGGAAGTAGCGCGCGGAGGCGGCGTCGTTCAGGCGCAGCTCGACGCGCGGCTCGTCGTCGAGCGCCACCGACGATCCGTTCCAGAGCTTCACGCGCAGCGGCAGGGGCTGGCGCTTGCGCAGTCCCTCGAGGTACTTCACGACCTGCTTTTCGATCATCGGGCGTTCCGGCTCGTCGCGGCGATAGTCGCCATTAAAATGCGTCCGCAGTCCGGCTGCAACCCGTAGCCGGTCGTGACCGGAACCCCGCATGGCAGAAGTGGTCGACATCTATACGGACGGCGCCTGCAAGGGCAATCCCGGCCCCGGCGGCTGGGGCGCGCTGCTGTGCTGGGGCGGGCACGAGCGTGAGCTGTTCGGCGGCGAGCCCGCCACGACGAACAACCGGATGGAGCTGACGGCCGTGATCCGGGGCCTCGAGGCGCTCAAGCGCAGCACGCGCGCGGTGGTGCACACCGACTCGCAGTACGTGCACAAGGGCATCACCGAGTGGCTGCCGGCCTGGAAGGCGCGCGGCTGGAAGACCGCGGAGCGCAAGCCGGTGAAGAACGCCGACCTCTGGCGCGAGCTCGACGCGCTCGTCGCGCAGCACGCGGTCGAGTGGCGCTGGGTCAGGGGGCACGCCGGGCACCCCGGCAACGAGCGCGCCGACGCACTGGCCAACCGGGGCGTGCCGTCGCGCTGAAGCGGGCCGGCGAGCCTGTGCTAGTGTCGGGCAGCGCCACGCCTGCACGGTCGATGAGAAAGCCTGCCTTCACCCTGATCGCGATCGCCGCCGCCGCCGCACTCGGATGGTGGGGGTGGGCGCTCAATCGCGGCCATTCGCCGGCGATCGAGATTCCGGTCGCCGCGTCGCAGGCGGGCGGCGCCGGGGCCCCAGCGCCGGGGGCGCCACAACCCTGGCCACCCCCCGCCGCCCCGCCCCCACGAGGCCCGGCCCCCCCCCGCGCCGGCCGACCATCC
>CALMSQ010000295.1:0-13478 GCA_937872345.1 uncultured Burkholderiales bacterium
GGCTCGTTGCGACCGACCTTGGGCTGCTCGCGGCGCACCGTCTCGACCCGCATCGCCCGAGGCGTCGTGCCCGCCTGCCGGTACGGCCGGAAGAATTCGTGGATGTCGCCGACGTCGGCGATCATCCGGTCGATCAGCGCCTCGCGCTCGCGCCGCGACGGCGCGCGAGCACCGGACTCGTCGTCGAGCGTCGCGGCCAGCGCCTCGGCCGCGTCGAGCGCGTCGCCGAACTCCTTCTCGTCGAGCATCGCGTCCCAGCTGTCCGGCGCCATCTCCACTGCGCGCAGGAACCCGACCGCCCAGGCGCTGCCGTCGGGTGCACCCTGGTTGTCGTAGGCGAGCACTGGCGCGAACGACCCCGCGTCGAGCGAGGCGGCGACCGCCTGTGCGTGCCGCCGCACCAACGCGGCCAACTCGGTGGCCAAACCGGCGGGCAGCCCGGCAAGCGCCGCCTCGCCGCGCCGCGGCCCGCCATCGCTGCCATCGCCGCCATCCCCGTCCGCGAGGCCGAAGACCACGGGCAGGAAATCGTCGGCGGTCACCGGCTCGGGCGCGCACGCGAGCGCCGCGAGGAAGCCGTCGAGCTCCTCGACGATCATCGCGTCGTCGTTGCCGAGCTCGGCCAGCAGCTGGTCGAGGCGGTCGAAATCGGCGTCGGCCAGCACAGCGCGCTCGGCACCGGAAGCGGGGGTGTCAGTGATCATGGCGCGATGTTACGCGCTCGCCGCGCTCAGGCGCGCGCCCGAAGCGCCACCGGCTCGAAGGCGACCTGGCCTTCGTCGGAACCGAACAGCACCTGGCCGTCCTGGATCGAGCAGTGCACGCGCATCGCGCGCCGCGCCAGCGCGCCGAGCGCGGCGCCCGCCTCGGCCGGCACTTCGATCACTTCGAGGTTGTCGCAGCGCGCGAGCGCCGAGGCGACCTGGCCCCACCAGGCCTCGGCCTTTGCGCCGCCGTAGGTCACGACCAGCACCTCGCGGGCGCGCCCGCAGGCGCGGCGCACTCGCCGCTCGTCGGGCCAGCCGACGTCGATCCAGGTGTCGATCGCGCCGGTGAGGTCGCTGCGCAGCAGGTCGGGGTCGTCCTCGGTGGACAGTCCGCGGCCGAACGCGAGCGCGGCGTCGGCGCGAAGCGCGAAGGCGACGAGGCGGATCATCATCCGCTCCTCGGTCTCGGACGGATGCTTCGCGATCGTGAGCGAGTGGTCGGCGTAGTAGCCGCGGTCCATGTCGGCGACCGACAGCTCGGCCTTGTAGATGGTTGCCCTGAGTGCCATGCGGCACTGTACCGGAACGCGCGCGAGCCGATCCGCGCCCGGCGGATCGGCTCGCAGTGGATCGGTGCGCGACGGCACGCGGCGCCCGTCGAGGCGCCGCGGCCGCCGGTGTCCGCGCGCTCAGCTGCGCCCGGCGCCCGGACCGCCGTCGAATCCCGGGCCGCCGCGGCGGCCCTCGCCGCGCGGGCCGAAGTGGCGCCCGCCGCCCGGGCCGCGCTGCTCCCAGCGGGCCTGGCGCTCGATCACTTTCGCCTGCTGCTCGGGAGTCAGCGTCCGGAAGATCTCGTTCATTCCGCGCGCCCGCAATTGCGCCATCGTGCTCATTGCCTGCGCGCTGCGATCGGTCAATGCCTTGACCTTCGCCTCGTCGTAGTCGTTCGACAGCGCGAGCTTCGCCAGCTCGCCGCGCGTCGCGCGAAGGATCTTCCCCTGCTCGCGCATCGCCGGCGCATTCGCGTGCATGACCGCGAACACCTTGTCGCGCTGCGCCTCGGTCAGGTCGAGGCCGCGCAGGAACGCGCCGCCCCTCAGTCCCTGTTCGCCGGGGCCGCCATGGCGCGCGTGAATCCTGTGGAACGCGCCGCCTTCGCGCATGCCGTCGCCGGCCGGCGCACCCTGCGCCGAGACGAGGAACGGAACGGCGAGCGCGACGCCCGCCGCGGCGGCGATGGCTGCGATACGTGCTTTCTTCATCGTGAACTCCTTCGTGGGGCCCAGGGCCCGCGTGATCGTCGAATCGACCGGGCGGCTGCCCGGCTGGCCGAGAACTGGTCTTCGGCACGCCTGCAGAATGCGCGCGCCGCGCGTTAACCGTCGTTGGGCACGTGTAAACGTTGGTAAAGAAGCGCACGTTCCTTCGCGTCGGCGCTGTCGGCACCCGCCCGCCGCCGATATGATCGGTTCGATGCGCTCCGACCCCGCCTTCGATGCCGAAAGTCCTGCTCGTCGATGACGACGTCGAGCTGTCCGACCTGCTGCGCGAGTACCTGCAGCGGGAAGGCTTCGACACCGACGCCGTGCACGACGGCGACTCGGGCGTCGCGCGCGCGCTCGACGGCGGCTACGACATCGTGGTGCTCGACGTGATGATGCCCGGGCTCGACGGCGTCGAGGCGCTGCGCCGGATCCGGCTGGCCAGCCGCGTGCCGGTGCTGATGCTCACCGCCCGGGGCGACGACGTCGATCGCATCGTCGGGCTCGAGCTGGGCGCCGACGACTACGTGCCCAAACCCTGCACGCCACGCGAGCTCGCCGCGCGCCTGCGCGCGATCCTGCGCCGCGCACGTCCCGCCGAAGCCGGCGCTGCCGACGAGCCGCTGGCCGCGGGGCCGCTGTCGCTGTGGCCGGGCAAGCGGCTCGCGCACTGGCACGGCGAGACGCTGTCGCTCACCAGCACCGAGTTCAGCCTGCTCGAAGTCCTCGCGCGCCAGGCGGGACGCGTCGTCGGCAAGGCCGAACTGTCGGAGCAGGCCCTCGGCCGGCCGCTGGCGCGCTTCGATCGCAGCATCGACGTGCACGTGAGCAGCCTGCGCCAGAAGCTCGGCCAGCGCGGCGACGGCCGCTCGTGGATCGAGACCGTGCGCGGGCGAGGCTACCAGTTCCTGCTCGAATGACCGGAGCGGCAACGATGGGCCGGCTGTTCTGGAAGTTCTTCCTCGCGTTCTGGCTCGCGCTGCTGCTGGCAGGCGCCGCGGTGGGTTCGCTCGTCTGGCTGCACCAGCAGCGCGTGGCCCGCGACGAGCCGGCGCTGGCGGCCGGTCCGCGCGCGGCGCTCGCGCTGCAGGCGGCAGCCGCCACGCTGCGCCACGGTGGCGTATCCGCGCTGCGCGCGCTGCTCGGCGACGCGGCCCCGCCGTGGAGCGCAGCGGTCGTCTATGCGGTCGACCGCGACGGCAGGGATCTCCTCGGCCGCGACGTGCCGGCCGACGCGCTCGAGCGCGCGCGCGGGCTCGCCGCGCGGCCCGCGGCGCCGCGCGCGGCGCGCGCCGTGCGCTACGACGACGCGAGCGGGCTGCTGCTGTTCGTGCCGTTCGCCGCCGACGGGACGATCCGCCCGGCGCCGCGCCCCGCGCGATTCGGCCGGCCGGCCGAGCCGCTGCCGCCGGTGCTGCTGGGTGCGATCGGCCTGCTCGCCAGCGTAGCGTTCAGCGCGCTGCTCGCCTGGTCGCTGACGCGGCCGATCCGGCACCTGCGCCGCGCGGTCGCTTCGGTCGCCGAGGGCCGGCTCGACACCCGCGTCGCGCCGCTGATGGGGCGTCGCGCCGACGAGATCGCCGACCTGGGCCGGGACTTCGACCAGATGGCGCAACGACTTCAGCAGCTGGTCGCTTCGCAGAGGCGCCTGCTGCACGACGTGTCGCACGAATTGCGCTCGCCTTTGGCGCGATTGCAGGCGGCGGTCGGGCTGGCGCGCCAGGACCCCGAACGCACTGCGTCGATGCTCGAGCGCATCGAGCGCGAGGCGAACCGGCTCGACGGCCTGGTCGGCGAACTGCTCGCGCTCGCCCGGCTCGAGGCCGGCAACGCGCTGCCCCCGCTCGAGCGCGTCGACCTGGTCGAGCTGGTCGAATCGATCGTCGACGACGCGCGCTTCGAGGCGCGCGCGAGCGGGCGCGACGTCTCGTTCGCAGGCGCCGATCCGGTGATGGCGACGGCGCGCGCAGAACTGCTGCACCGGGCGTTCGAGAACGTGATCCGCAACGCGGTGAAATACACGCGCGAGGGCACCGCGGTCGAGGTGCGCGTCGGCCTGCCGGGCGCCCCGGCCAGCGAGGGCACGCCTTTCGTGCTGAGCGTGGCCGACCGCGGGCCCGGCGTACCCGACCCGGAACTCGAGGCCATCTTCGAGCCCTTCCATCGCGCGCCCAACGGCGCCGGCGAGCGCGGCTTCGGCCTGGGGCTGGCGATCGCGCGCCGCTCGATCGAGGCGCACGGCGGCCGCATCGCCGCGCGCAACCGGGACGGCGGCGGGCTCGTCGTCGAGATCGAGCTGCCGCGGAGCTGATCGCGCACTATCATCGGCGCATCGATCATCCACGCGTCGAGGTGCGCCCGACATGAAAGCCGCATTCTACGAACGCAAGGGCGCCGCCCGGGAGGTGCTGCGCGTCGGCGAACGGCCGCTCCCCACGCCCGCCGCCGGCGAGGTACGCGTGCGCATCCACGTCTCGGCGGTCAATCCGTCGGACACCAAGAGCCGCAGCGGATTGCGCATCAAGGAGATGCCGTTCCCGCTCGTGATCCCGCACCAGGACGGCGCGGGAATCGTCGACGCGGTCGGCGACGGCGTCGATCCGTCGCGCGTCGGCGAGCGCGTCTGGGTCTACGAGGCCAACCTGGGCCGCCCGTTCGGCACCGCGGCGCAGTACACGACGGTTCCGGCGCACAAGGCCGTGCCGCTGCCCGATCGGGTCGGCTTCGACGCCGGCGCGTGCCTGGGCATTCCGGCCATGACCGCGCATCGCTGCGTGTTCGCCGACGGCCCGGTGGCTGGCCGGACGGTGCTGGTGCAGGGCGGCGCCGGCGCCGTCGGCTACTACGCAGTGCAGATGGCGAAGCTGGGCGGCGCCCGGGTGATCGCCACCGTGAGCCGCGACGCACAGGCCGAGCGTGCGCGCGAGGCGGGCGCCGACGAGGTCGTCAACTATCGCACCGAGGACGTGGTCGCGCGGGTTCGCGCGCTGTGCGGCGCCCAGGCGCCGCTGGACCGCGTCGTCGAGGTCGCGTTCGGTGCCAACCTGCGCACCGACATCGACCTGCTGCGCCCTGGCGCCGTCATCGCCACCTACGCGTCGGACGCCGCCCCCGAGCCGGCCGTGCCGTTCTGGCCCATGCTGTCGAAGGACCTCACCGTGCGCTTCGTGCTGGTCTACGCGATGCCGGACGAGGCGCACGCGCAGGCCGCGCGCTGGATCGGCGAGGCCCTGGCTCGCGGACAGCTGCGCCACCAGTTCTTCCGGCACTTCGCGCTCGACGACATCGCAGCGGCGCACGAAGCGACCGAATCGATTCGAACGTCGGCAAGGTGCTCGTCGACGTCGACTGAGGCAGGCGCTCAGGTGCGCAATCAGGCGAGCGCCGCCGGGCGCAGCGTCGACCGGCCGCGCAGCCGGCCGAGCAGCCACAGCACGATCGCGACGTTCAGCAGGTTCCACGCGATGCCGTTGACGAAAGCGGCGTCGTACGAGCCGGTGAGGTCGAAGATCGCGCCCGACAACCAGCCGCCGAGCGCCATGCCGAACAGCGTCGCCGTCAGCACGGTGCCGACGCGCATCGCGGCGTCCTGCGGCGAGAAGTACTCGCGGACGATGATCGCGTACGACGGCACGATGCCGCCCTGGAACAGGCCGAACAGCGCCGAGATCACGTACAGCGACGCGAGCGAATCGAAGGGCAGGAACAACAGCAGCGCGACGCCCTGCAGCGCCGAGCCGAGCAGCAGCGTGCGCAGCCCGCCGATGCGGTCGCAGATGATCCCCGAGACCAGCCGGCTGACGATTCCGAAGCCGAACATCAGCGACAGCATCTGCGCCCCGCGCGCAGGCCCGTAGCCGAGGTCGCCGCAGTAGGCCACGATGTGCACCTGCGGCATCGACATCGCCACGCAGCACGCGACGCCGGCGATGCACAGCAGCGTCTGCAGCGCGGCGGGCGACAGGCCGAGCGCGGTGCGGGCGCTCGCGGGCCCCAGGCCCGCCGCGGGTGTCGGCGCGATGGCCGCCGGGCCGGCGGAGACGGCGTCCGGCGTCGTCCCGGGCGCCCGTGCACCCGCGGCGCGCGCCGGCGACGGCGCGCCGCGCAGCGTGGCCGGCGTGCGCTGCCGCAGCAACAGCGCCAGCGGCAGCATCGTCGCCAGGCAGAACACGCCGATGCCCAGGTAGGTCTGGCGCCAGCCCACGGTGCCGACGAAGTGCTCGACGACCGGCGGCCAGATCGTTCCCGCCAGGTAGTTGCCGCTGGCGCAGATCGCCACCGCGATGCCGCGCCGGCGCACGAACCAGAACGAAATGTCGGCGACCAGCGGGCTGAACGTCGCGGAACTGCCGAGCATGCCGATCAGGACGCCGTGCGCGATCGCGAACGCAGTCAGGCTCTGCGCGGACGCCACGGCGAAGCAGCCGAGCGCCAGCGACACGGCCCCGATCGTCACCGGCACCGCGACGCCGAAGCGATCGGTGAGCCGCCCCATCAGGATGCCGCCCAGGCCGAAGCCGATCAGCGTCGCCATGTACGGCAGCGATGCGCCGCCGCGGGCGACGCCGAAGTCGGCCTGCACCGCGGGCAGCACGACGACGACGACGTACATTCCGCAGCCGCCGATCGTCGACAGCGCGAGGCTGACCCACAGCCGGAACCAGGCCTGGCGGGAATCGGTCTCGGGGATCATCGTGGGGCGGTCCGTCGCGTAAGGGGCGGCGGACAGTCTAGCGTGCCGGCCGGCGCCGGCCGCGCCCCCTTCAGCCTAGCGCAGCGTCGACAGGAAGTTCCACAGCGCGGCCAGCTCGACGTCGTTCATTTTCCGGTACACCGAGACCGGCATCGGCGCGCGCAGCGCATGGCCGTCGAGCGCCGAGCGGCCTTCGCGCATCGTCCGGACGAATCCGTCGAGGTTCCAGCGCCCGTCGGCGCCCAGGCGGATCGGCGCGGCCGCGGCCCAGTCGGGCGGGGCACCGGGAATCGGCCCGCCGCGAAACTCGCTGCCGTGGCAGCCGCTGCACGACGCCGACGCGAGGTAACGTCCGAATGCCGCTGTCGGCGCCTCGTGCGGCTTTTCGTCGAACCCGCGCGACGGGTCGATCGTCTCGGCCGGCAGCAGCGTCGGGAACTTGCCGAGCGCGTAGAGCAGGCGCGGCAGCGGGCCGACCTCGACCGGCGGCGTGCTTCGCTCGACGGCCGGAACGCTGCGCAGGTAGGCGATCAAGGCGGCGAGATCGTCGCGCGCGAGGTGCTGGTATTCGTGTGCGGGCATGATCACCAGCGGCTTCCCATCGGGCCGCAGGCCGGTGCGGATCGCGGCCGCGATCTCGGCGTCGCTCCACTTGCCCAGGCCGGCAGGCGTGAGGTTCGGCGCATAGACCTTGCCGACGACCGGATCGTCGACGACGCGTGCGCCGCCGAGGTCCTTGCCATGGCAATCCGGGCAACCGTTGCGCACGCGCACGATCCGCTCGCCGGCGTCGATCGGCGCGCTGCGCACCTCCTGCGCAATGTCGATGGACGGCGACGCGTGGCGGCGCGCCAGCGCCTCGTCGGTGACCTTCCAGGCCCACAGCAGCGTCGCCGCCGCCGCCACGACGGCCAGCGCCACGAGCGCCCCGAGCAGCTTCAGTACCCGCTTCATCTCCGCCCCCAATGCAAATCGACCCTGTTCGAGGGTTCTCAGGCTATTCGGGAGGCGCGCGCCCGACAATGGCTCGGAGGATCATGGCTCCATCGAGCCACGTGGGCTCACCACATCTGCCGGATCCGCGCGGCGACGTCGACCTTCGGCGCCGCCGAGGCGGCACCCGTCCCGGCCGGGGTGGCCTCGGGCGGCGGGCCGACCCGGTCGAAGCGCTCGAGCAGGGCATCGGTGAGGAAACGGCTGCGGGCGCCGTGCACGTAGGCGTCGCCGTAGCGCGGCTGCTGCGTGACGTGGTAGCGCTGCGGCTCGAGCAGGTAGAGCGAGTCGCGCGCCCGTGTCACGGCGACGTAGAGCAGCCTGCGCTCCTCGTCGATCGACTCGGCGCGGCCGGTCGCGTACTCGTTCGGGAAGTTGCCGTCGTTGACGTTGATGACGAAGACCGCGTCCCACTCCTGACCCTTGGCCGAATGGACGGTGGAGAGGATCAGGTAGTCCTCGTCGCGAAGCGGATCGCCGGCGAGGTCGCCGCTCGCCTGCGGCGGATCGAGGGCGAGCTCGGTCAGGAAGCGCTCGCGCGTGCCGAACTGCGCGGCAATCGACTGCAGCATGTCGAGGTCGGCGGCGCGCACCGCGGCATCGTCGTGCCGGCGCTCGAGCAGCGGCTGGTACCAGCGGCGCACC
Organism: uncultured Burkholderiales bacterium; assembly: GCA_937872345.1. Taxonomy (GTDB): domain Bacteria; phylum Pseudomonadota; class Gammaproteobacteria; order Burkholderiales; family Burkholderiaceae_E; genus Zeimonas. Next base: position 8,301 of record CALMSQ010000295.1, read on the forward strand.
GGCTCGAGCTGCGCCGGCCAGCGCGCCGACGGATCGAGCAGCCCGGCCATCACCGCGACGAAGCCGTCCCACTCGTCGCGCGCCGCGGCCGGCGCCGCGAAGCCGCGCAACGCTTCGAGCAGGCGCGACGGCGCGCCGCCGATCGCGTCGAGGCAGCGCTGCGCGGTCGCGGGGCCGACGCCGCTCATCAGCTGCAGCGCGCGAAAGCCGGCGATCGCGTTGCGCGGGTTCTCGGCCCAGCGCAGCACCGACAGCAGGTCCTTGATGTGCGCGGCCTCGAGGAACTTCAGCCCGCCGTGCTTGACGAAGGGGACGTTGCGCCGCGCGAGCTCGATCTCCAGCGTCGCGCTGTGATGCGAACTGCGAAACAGCACCGCCTGCCGCTTCAGCGGCACCGCCGCCTCGCGGTGGCGCAGCACTGCATCGACGACCCAGTCGGCCTGCGCGCGATCGTCGACGACGCTGACCAGCTGCGGGCGCGCGCCGCCGCCGCGGCTCGCGCGCAGCGTCTTCGGGTGCTGGCGCGCAGCCTGCGCGATCAGCGCGTTGGCGGCGTCGAGCACCGGCTGCACCGAGCGGTAGTTCAGTTCGAGGGTGATGCGCTGCGCCGGCGGCTCGAACTTTGCGGGGAAGTCGAGGATGTTGCCGACGTCGGCCGCGCGGAATGCGTAGATCGACTGCGCGTCGTCGCCGACCACCGCCAGGCCCCGGCCGCCGGGCTTCATCGCCAGCAGGATCTGCGCCTGCAGCGCATTGGTGTCCTGGTACTCGTCGACCAGCACGTGATCGAAGCGCGCGCCGACCTCGGCGGCCAGCGACGGATCCGACATCGCCGCGTGCCACCACAGCAGCAGGTCGTCGTAGTCGAGCACGCCGTTGGCCTGCTTGCGCTCGACGTAGCCCCGGAACAGCGCCGACAGTTCGTCGCGCCACTGCGAGCACCACGGGAACGCCTCGTGCAGCACGCGTTCGAGCGGCCAGCCGCTGTTGACCCGCTGCGAATAGATCGCCAGGCAGGTGTCCTTGCGCGGGAAGCGCTGGCGCGTCGACGACAGGCCGAGCTCGTGGCGCACCACGTCGACGAGGTCGGCCGCGTCACCGCGGTCGAGGATGCCGAACGACGCGTCGAGCCCGACGCGGTCGGCGTACTCGCGCAGCAGGCGCGCGCCGATCGAGTGGAAGGTGCCGGCCCACGGCAGGCGAACCGGGCCGGGGCGCGCCGCGGACACCAGCCGCTCGGCGCGCCGGGTCATCTCCTGCGCGGCGCGCCGGCTGAAGGTGAGCAGCAGGATCCGCATCGGGTCGACGCCCTGCATCACGAGGTGCGCGACGCGATGCGCAAGCGTGGCCGTCTTGCCGGTGCCGGCGCCCGCGACGATCAGCAGCGGCGGCGAATCGAAGCGGCCATCGGGGCCCCGCTCGCCGAAACCGGCGGCGGCGCGCTGCTCGGGATTCAACCCGTCGAGCGGATCGGGGCGAGGAACGGCGCGCCGGGTCGTGCTGCACGGGGCAGCGGCGGCGGGTGGCGCAATGGCATCGGCGGGCATGCCCGCGAGTTTAGAGGATTCGCTGGATATCCATCCACTACCAGCGCAGCAACCTCGGGCCGAGCAGCGCGCCCAGGATGGCCGGGATCAGGATCCCGAGCACGTACCAGGTCGCGAGGAACGGGGCGGCCATCTCGGGGCAATGCAGCGTGTAGACCACGGCCGCCACCGCTCCGGCCAGCAGGCCGGCAACGCCCCCCGCGAGCCGCAGCCGGGTGGGCGCCAGGCCCTTCATCGCCCACATCGAGGTGGCCCAGGTCGGCACCGACAGCACCGTGATGTTCAGCGGGCAGGTCGACCAGGTCTGGCCGAAGATCAGGCCGGCGCGATCGGCCGGCTCGGCCGCGAGCAGGACCGCACCGGCCAGCGCCCAGATCGCCAGCAGCGGCGCCGCCATCCCGAGCGGCGCGCCGCCGAGCGCGACGCCGGGCTGCGAGAGCCGCAGCGCCGCCACCACGCTGGCGACGGCCAGCGCCGCCACGAAGCCGAACTTCATCCAGAACATCGGCAAGCCCGCCGCGTGCGCGAGGTCGTCGCGCACGCCGAGCAGGATCGCCATCAGCAGCGAGGCGCCGAGCGCGCCCCAGCCGATCGCCAGCGCGAAGCGGCGCCGCGCCGCGGAGGGCTCGACGTCCCCGGCGCCGGTCGCGAGCATCGTCACCAGGTCGTCGGTTCTCATCGCGTGCTCCGGATCATTGCCGCGAGCACCTTCAGCCCCCGATGCACGCCGATCTTGACCGCCGACACCGACAGGCCGGTCAGTCGCGCGGTCTCGAGCACCGACAGGCCCTCGATCTTCACGTGCAGGATCGGCAGGCGCTGGCGGTCGGGGAGCGCCTGCAGCAGCTTCGCGAGGTCGCGCCGCGCCTCGCTCGCTTCGGCATCGCTCGCCGCGAGCACCTCGTCGGCGTCGTCGAGGGAATCGGTCTGCGCGTCGCCGCGGGCGCGCCGGCGCAGCAGGTCGACGAGCTTGTAGCGCGCAATCGCGTGGACCCACGCGGTCAGCGGCTGGTCCGGGTCGTAGGTGTGCCGCTGGTTGTGCACCGCGAGCAGGGTTTCCTGCACCAGATCCTCCACTTCGTCCGGCAGCCTGCTCAGGCGCCTGCGGAAATAGGCCCGCAGGTGCGCGCCGAGCGCCTTCAGGAACGCGTGGTAGGCGGCGGAATCACCGCCCAGCCCGCGCACCAGCGCTTCGCGCAGGCGTTCCTCGGTCGCGTTCGCCGGGCCTCCGATGCCAGTTCGTTGCATTGCCGCTTTTGGTTACAGCCCGGTCGTTCGGGGCACGGCGGCGCGGATCCGGCCGCGAGCGCGCTGCGTTCGACCTGAAGCATATCGCGCGACCGGCTGTAACCGGCGACGCGTTCGCATCGAACTTGCCTGCAGACCCGCCGATTCGCAAGCCCTCGCGGCCCGGCGCGGCGCGGTCGGTTTCGAACGCTTCCATCCATCTCATCGAGGAGTCGCATTCATGTCACGTCAAACGATCGCCGTCACGATGTTCGCGCTCGGCGCGCTCGCGGCCGGCGCCGCGCTGGCCGCCGAGGACAAGAAACCCATGGACGACAAGGTCGCACTCGAGAAGTGCTACGGCGTCTCGCTCGCCGGCAAGAACGACTGCGCCGCCGGCCCCGGCACGACCTGCGCCGGCACCGCGAAGGTGGACTACCAGGGCAACGCGTGGCGGTACGTGCCCAAGGGCACGTGCACGACGATGAAGACGCCGAAGGGCATGGGCTCGCTCACCGCGCTGAAAGGCTGACCATGACGCCGTCCGCGGGCCTCGGCCTGAAGCCGGAACACTTCGACGACGCGCTCGGGTGCGCCGCGGACGGGCTGTGGTTCGAAGTCCATCCCGAGAACTACATGGCGGCAGGCGGCCCGCGGCCCGCATGGCTTCGCGCGATCCGCTCGCGCCATCCGGTGGCGCTGCACGGCGTGGGCCTGTCGCTGGCCTCCGACGCCGATCCCGATCCTCGGCACCTCGACCGTCTGGCGGCGCTTGCACGGCAGGTCGAGCCGGTGCGGGTGTCCGAGCACCTGGCCTGGTCGGCGTGGCGCGGCGTCTGGCTGCCCGACCTGCTTCCGGTGCCGCGGACCCGAGCCGCGCTCGCGCGCATCGCCGCGAACGTCGACTGCGTGCAGGAGCGGCTCGGCCGGCCCATCGCGATCGAGAACCCGTCGCACTACCTGCGCATCGGCGAGCACGAGATCGACGAGATCGCGTTCCTCGTCGAGCTGTGCCGTCGCAGCGGCTGCCGCCTGCTCGTCGACGTCAACAACGTCTTCGTGAGCGCGAACAACCTGGGCTTCGACGCCGGTGCGTGGCTCGACGCGGTGCCCGGCGCGCTCGTCGAGGAGATCCACCTGGCCGGGCATTCGCGCGATCCGGTGCACGGCGCTGCGCTGCTGGTCGATTCGCACGACGCGCCGGTCGACGATGCGGTCTGGGCCCTGTACCGGCGCCTCGTGGCGCGCATCGGGCCGCGACCGACGCTGATCGAGCGCGACGGCAACCTGCCTGCGTTCGCCGAGCTGCTCGACGAGCGGACACGCGCGCAGGCGATCCTCGAAGCGGCGTTGCGATCCGCGATTGCGCTGCCGGAGGTCGCGTGAGCGCGTGCAGCCCGACGGCCGCGCCCGGCACTCTCGCGCGATTCCAGGATGCGTTCGTGATCGCGCTGCTGGCCAGCGAGGAGACGATTTGCGACGGCGCGACGGCGATCCCCGACGGCGCCAAGGCAATCCCCGACGCCGCGACGAGCGCGCGCCCGGCTCGCGCCGCGGGCGCTTCGCTGTATTCGCAGCCCGGCTTCGCGGTCTACCGCAATACGGTGATGACCGGCTGCATCGATGCGCTGGCGGCCAATTACCCGGCGGTCGTCCGCCTGGTCGGCGACGAGTGGTTTCGCGCCGCCGCGGCCGCCCACGTGCGCCAGGCTCCGCCGTCGCACCCCTGCCTGTTCGACTACGGAGACGGATTCGCGGCGTTCCTCGCCGCCTTCCCGCCGGCCGCCGGCCTGCCGTACCTCGCGGACATCGCCCGGCTCGATCGCCTCTGGACCGAGGCGCACCTCGCGGCCGACGAGCCGCCGCTCGAGGCATCGCGGGTGGCCGCACTGGCGCCCGCCGAGCTCGGCCGCACCGTGCTCGCGCCGCACGCGTCGGCGCGCTGGGCGTGGTTCGACCAGCATCCCGCCTGGAGCATCTGGCGGCACGCCCGCGCCGGCACGCTCCTCGACGAGGGCGCGGTCTTCGAGCCTGCGTGGCAGGCCGAAGGCGCACTGCTGGTGCGCGCGGGCGATACGGTCGAGGCCGTCGAGGCCAGGCGCGGCGACTGCGTGTTCCTCGAAGCCTGCGCGGCCGGGCTGACGCTGGCCGAGTGCGCCGCAGCCGCGCTCGCCGCCGATCCGGGCGTCGATCTCGCGGCCACGATGGCCCGGCTGATACGCGCCGGCGCGTTCGCGCGCCTGCGCATGCCTTCCCCCGACGAGGAGTGCCGATCATGAGCGATACCATCGCCGCCGAGCGGCGCAGCCCGCCCCCGACGCGCAGCAGCGCGTGGTCGCGCGCCTGCGACCGGATGGCCAGGGTGCTGAACGACGACGTGCTCGCACTGATTGCGCGGGTCGCG
>CALMSQ010000296.1:0-2289 GCA_937872345.1 uncultured Burkholderiales bacterium
GATGTCCTGGACGAGGATGCGATAGCAGTCGTGATAGGTGTCTTGCATGATGGTCCGGTCGGGAGTGCGGGAGCGCGGCTCAGCGCGGCTCGATCCAGTGCGACACCAGGCTCGCGCCGCCGTCGACGTTCAGCACGTGGCCGGTCACGTAGTCGTTGCCGAAGAGCAGGAACTCGATTGCGCGCGCGATGTCGTGCCCGGTGCCGAGCCGCCCGAGCGGGATCGCCGCCTCGCCGGCGCGGCGCTCTTCGTCGCTGAAGACCGGCTGCTCGGGCCAGTCGAGCGAACCCGGCGACACCGCGTTGACGCGAACCTGCGGCGCCAGCTCGAGCGCGAGCGCGCGGGTCAGCGCGACGATGCCGGCCTTGGCCGCGGTGTACACCGAGAACTGCGGCAGCGGCCGCTCGGTGTGCACGTCGCAGACGTTGACGATCGCGCCGCCGCGCAGTCGCAGCCACGGTACTGCCGCCTGGCTGACGAACACCGCGGCCTTCAGGTTGCCGTCGACGAGTTCCGACCAGTGCCGCTCGTCGATGCTGCCGATCGGCGTGCGGTAGAAGCTCGATGCGTTGTTGACCAGCGCGTCGAGCCGGTTCTTCCAGTGCGCCGCCGCCGTGACCATCCGCGCGCACTCGTGCGCGCTCGAGAGGTCGGCGGCGAGCGTCAGCGCCGAGTTCTCGCGCACGGCGTTCAGCGACGCGGCCAGCCGGTTGGCATCGTCGGCCGAGTGCCGGTAGTGCAGCACGACGCTGCAGCCCAGGGCGTGCAGGTGGCGCGCGACTTCGGCGCCGACGCGCCGGGCCGCGCCCGTGACGAGGACGACGCAGTCGGGTTTCATGTCGAGGGGGAATCGAGCGTGGGCAGTTTAATCCATCCGGGCAGCGGGCCGGGCTGGTACGATCGCCGCATCATCGTGGAGCCCCAAGGGCATTGGCGAGCATGCTGAGCTTCCTTCCTGCGGCCGCGCGCGGGGTCGTGGCGATCCTGATGCTGGTCGTCAACACGCTGTTCTGGTGCCTGCTGCTGTTCGCGCTGGCGCTGGTGAAGCTGGCGTTGCCGTTCCGGGCGGTGCGCGCCGCGATCGATCCGGTGCTCAACGGCATCGCCACGCGCTGGATCGCGGGCAACAGCGGCTGGATGCGGCTCACGCAGCGCACGACCTGGGACGTCGAGGGGCTCGAAGGCTTCGAGTATCGCGGCTGGTACATGGTCTGCGCGAACCACCAGACCTGGGTCGACATCTTCGTGCTGCAGCACCTGTTCAACCGCCGCATCCCGCTGCTGAAGTTCTTCCTGAAGCACGAACTGATCTGGGTGCCGGTGATGGGGCTTGCCTGGTGGGCGCTCGACTTCCCGTTCATGCGCCGGCACTCCGAGCAGTACCTGAGGAAGCACCCCGAGAAGCGCCTCGAAGACCTCGAGACCACGCGGCGCGCCTGCGCGAAGTTCGCACTGCTTCCGACCAGCGTGATGAACTTCGTCGAGGGCACGCGCTTCACGCCCGAGAAGCACGCCGCGCAGCACTCGCCGTACCGGCACCTGCTCAAGCCGAAGGCCGGGGCGCTCGCGCTGTCGCTCAATGCGCTCGGCGACAGGTTCGACTCGATGATCGACGTGACAATCGTCTATCCCGGAGGCGCACCGACCTTCTGGCAGTTCCTGCGCGGAGACGTCGAGCGCATCGTCGTGCGTGTCGACCGGCACCCGATCCCGACGGAGTTCTCCAGCGGCAACTTCATGGCCGACTCGAAGCTGCGCAAGCGGGTCCAGGCGTGGCTGCACGAGCTCTGGCAGCGCAAGGATCGCCGGATCGACGAGTTCCTCGCCGGGCAGGCACCGGCCGAGGGTCGCGCCGATGCGTCCCGCTGAAGGGGCCGGCCCGCGGAGCTGCCCGGGCGCGGCGAGCAGCGACGCGCTGCCCGAGCCGCCCGCGCAGGCCGCGCAGGCGTCGCGCGAACTCGTCGCGCGGATCACCGATGCGATCGACCGCGCCGGCGGCTGGATCGGCTTCGACCGGTACATGGCGCTGGCGCTCTACGAGCCCCGGCTCGGCTACTACGCGTCAGGCAGCCGCAAGTTCGGCGCCGAGGGCGACTTCGTCACCGCGCCCGAGCTCTCGCCGCTGTTCGGCCAGTGCGTGGCGGCCCAGTGCGCGCACTGGTTCGGGTCGGTGCCGCCGAGAATCGTCGAGTTCGGCGCGGGCTCCGGAGTGCTGGCCGCCGAACTGCTCGCGTCGCTGGACGCACTCGGCGAGGCGCCCGAGCGCTACGAGATCGTCGAGGTGTCGGC
>CALMSQ010000297.1:0-5223 GCA_937872345.1 uncultured Burkholderiales bacterium
GTGATGCGCGACGTGCTGTGCAACGAAGTGCCGGCGATCTTCCGCGATCACCGGCCCTATGCCGTGTGCTCGTTCGCCGGCGCCTGTGCGTTCCTCGCGGTCGCCGGCCTGCTCGGGGCGGACTGGCAGGCGCTCGTCGCGGGCATCGTGGTCACGGCCGGGATGCGGCTCATCGCGCTGGCGCGCGACTGGCGCGTGCCCGGCTGGGCGGGAGATCCGGATGAGCGGCAGCCCCGCGGGTGACCGGCCGGTGGGGGCGGCCGGCGTCGACGCGAGCGGCGCCGTCACGGTCGACGAGGCAGCGATCGACGAAGCCGCAGTCGACCAGGCCGTAGTCGACGAAGCCGCGGTCGACGAAGCCGCGCGCAGCGTCGCCGAGGCGCCCCCGCCACGCCAGCCGGCGGTCGTCGAATCCTGGCCCGGCTGGCCCGGCATGCGGGTCAGCCTGGGCGTGCTGGCGCTGGTCGCGGGTGCGGCAGCGTTGTCTGCCGGGCAGGCCCTGCTCCTGCCGATCGTGCTGGCGATCCTGCTCGCGCTGTTGCTGACGCCGGCCGTCGACCTCGTCGAGCGATTGCGCCTGCCGCGCTGGCTCGGTGCGCTGCTGGTGGTCGTGGCACTGATGGCGGCACTGGTCGGCGCCGCGACGCAACTGGCCGCGCCGGCGCAGCGCTGGCTGAACCCGAAGTCGCCCGAGTGGCGCAAGCTCGAGTTCCGGATCCGCGAGGTCAAGCGGCCGCTCGAGACGATCCAGGGCGCGCAGGAGCGCGTCGCAGGCATCGCCGAGGGCGCCGCCGGCGGCCCTGCCAAGCCGAAGCCGAAGGAAGTGGTCGTCGAGCGGCGCGACATCTTCAAGGCGATCGACGACGCGAAGCCGCTGCTGGTCGGCGCGCTGTCGACGATCGTGCTGCTGTACTTCCTGCTGTCGTCGGGCGACCTGTTCCTGCGCAAGCTGATCCGCGTGCTGCCGCGGCTCACCGACAAGAAGACGGCGGTCGGCATCGCCCGCACGATCCAGGTCGAGATCGGGCGCTACTTCCTGACCATTGCCGCGATCAACCTCGCGCTCGGCGTCGTCACCGCCGGCCTGATGGCCTGGCTGGGCATGCCGTCGCCGGTGTTCTGGGGCGCACTGGTCGCCGCGCTGAACTTCATCCCCTACGCCGGGCCGGGCGTGAGCCTGCTGCTGTTGACTGCCGGCGCGTTCGTGAGCCTGGACAGCTGGGCGACGATCGCCGCGGTGCCGCTGAGCTTCTTCGTCCTGGTGCTGATCGAGGGGCAGCTGCTGCAGCCGATCCTCGTCGGCCGACGGCTCAGGCTCAACGTCGTCGTGACCTTCCTCGCGGTGCTGCTGTGGGGCTGGTTGTGGGGGCTCGGCGGCGTGGTCGTCGCGATTCCGGTGCTGGTGGTGCTGAAGATCTGCGCCGACCACGTCGCTTCGCTGTCGGCGCTGGGCGAGTTCATCTCGCGCGATTGATGCAGCTGGAGATCCGATGAATCCGATTCTCGAACCCGCCGGTGACGCGTTGCGTATCGACGTCGTCTCCGACGTCGTCTGTCCATGGTGCTACGTCGGCAAGCGCCAGCTCGAAGCGGCGCTCGCGCGCTGGCGCGTCGCGCATCCGGATGCACCCGAACCGGCGGTGCGCTGGCACCCGTTCCAGCTGAACCCGGATATTCCGGACGAGGGCATGAACCGCGCCGACTACCTGCGCGAGAAGTTCGGCGCCTCGGATCCCGCCGCGATCTACCAGCGGGTCAGCGCGGCCGCGCGCGCGGTCGGGCTCGCGCCCGAGTTCGCGAAGATCGCCCGCCAGCCCAACACGCTGCGCGCGCACGCGCTGATCGGCGTCGCGCAGGGCGAAGCGCAGCAGGCGATTGTCGAGCGGCTGTTCAGCGCGTATTTCGTCGAAGGCGCCGACCTGACCTCGCGCGAGGCCCTCGAGACGCTCGCCCGAGAGGCCGGGTTCGACGAGGCCGCGATCCGGGCGGCGCTCGACGACGGCGCCGCGCTCGAGCGCGCGCGGCAGGCCGACCTGGACGCGCGCGAACTCGGCATCGGCGGCGTGCCGTTCTTCGTCGTCGACGGCAAGGTCGGCGTCAGCGGCGCGCAGGGCGCCGACGCGCTGCTCGGCGCATTCGCTCAGGCGCGGGCGAGCGACTCGCCGCCGGGCTGACGCGGCGGCGCCTGGTCGGCGATCGCCGGGTCGGCCGACGGCTGCTCGGGCGCCGGAGGCGGCTGCGGGAAGTCGGCGACCGGGCCGAGCTTCATCGCATCGCGCCGGAACAGCGGCTCGCTGCAGACGTACGCGTAGAGCAGGTCGGCGAGTGCCATCAGCGAGTCGACGTGCGTGCGCTCGTAGCCGTGCGACGCGTCGAGCGCGAAGCACGCCAGCGCGGTGCGGATGTCGTTGCCGGCTTCGACTGCGGCCGCCGCGTCGCTGCGGTAGTGCCTGAAGACGTCCCGGCTGTGCTCGATCGCGTGCTCGCGACACAGCGCGAGCAGGTGTCGCGTCAGGTGCCAGTCGAACGGGCCGGACGAGTCCTGCATCGCGACGGTGACGCCGTACTCGCAGGTGTTCTGGCCCGGGGCGATCGTGCCGTTGTCGATCGAGACCAGCTCGGCGACGTCGCCGTGCAGCACGTGCGAGGCGCCGACCCCGATCTCCTCGGAGATCGTGAACAGCAGGTGGCAGTCGACGGGAAGCGGCGCGCGGCTTTCCTGGCACGCCCGGGCCACGGCCAGCAGGGCCGCGACGCCGGCCTTGTCGTCGAGGTGCCGGGCGTTGACGAATCCGTTGTCGCAGAACTCGGGCTGCGCGTCGATCGACACCGTGTCGCCGACGTTCACCCCGAGGCGGACCAGGTCGTCGACACCGTGGCAGCGTTCGTCGAGCCGCAACTCGACGTGGGCCCAGCCGGCCGGTTGCGCGTCGATCTCGTCGCCCCAGGTGTGGCCCGAGGCCTTCAGCGGCAGGATGGTGCCGCGAAAGTGGCGGCCGTCGTCGGCGTGCACCGTGACCCGCGCGCCTTCGGCGAAGCGCGCCGACCAGTGGCCGATGGGCACGAGCTCGAGCCGGCCGTTCGGCTTGGCCTGCTTGACCATCGCGCCCAGCGTGTCCAGGTGCGCGACGATCGCGCGATCGGGACTGTGGCGCGCGCCCTCGAGGTCGGCCCGGATCGCGCCGCGCCGCGTCAGGCTGTGCGGGATACGCAGCGCGTCGAGCTCCTCGCTGACCGCGAGGACGATCTGATCGGTCATCCCCGAGGGGCTGCGGATCGCGAGCAGCCGGCCGAGCACGTCGAGCAGGTAGGCGCGGTCGATCGGCGACGCGTGCCGGGTCGACGCGCGCCCGGGCGATGGCCCCGTCGTCGTCGGCGCCGCGCTCATGCCTGCCCCCGCGTCTGCGGAAACAGCAGGTCGACGAAGCGCTCGGAGGTGGGCTGCGGTTCGTGGTTCGCCAGGCCCGGCCGCTCGTTCGCCTCGATGATCGCGTAGTCGCTGCCCTCGACGTCGGGCACGATGAAGTCGAAGCCGACCACCGGGATCTCCAGCGCGCGCGCCGCGCGCTCGGCGACCTGCGCGAGCTCGGGATGCAGCCGGCCAGTGACGTCGTGGATCGTCCCCCCGGTGTGCAGGTTCGCGGTCTTGCGCACGACCAGCGTCTCGCCGGCCGGCAGCACCGTGTCCATCGATTGACCGGCCGCCTCGACGCAGCGTCGCGTCTCGGCGTCCAGCGGGATCGAGCTCTCGCCGCCGGTCGCCGCACGGCGGCGACGGCTCTGCTTGGCGATCAGCGTGCGCACGCTGTTCCGGCCGTCGCCGGTCACCTGCGCGGGACTGCGCGTCGCCGCCGCGACGACCCGGTAGTCGATGGCGACGACGCGCAGGTCCTCGCCCGGCACGAGTTCCTCGACGATCACGTCTTCGCAGAAGCGGCGCGCGCCGGCGATCGCCCGCTCGACCTCGGCGAGGCTGCGCAGGTCGACCTTCACCCCGCGGCCCTGTTCGCCGCGCGCGGGCTTGACCACGACGCGGCCGTGCCGCGCGACGAACGTGCCGAGCGTGTCGCGGCTTCCCGCGAGGATCTGCTCGGGCATCCTCAGGCCGGCTTCGGTCAGCACGCGACGCGTGACGCGCTTGTCGTCGCAGCGGCTCATCGCGATCGCCGAGGTGAGCTCGGACAGCGACTCGCGGCAGGTGATCGTCCGCCCGCCCAGCGCGAGGCGGAAGTAGCCGTGCTCGGCGTCGAGCACCTCGACGCCGATGCCGCGGCGCCGCGCCTCGTCGACCAGGATCCGCGCGTAGACGTTCAGCTCGCCGAAGCTGTCCGGCCCGACGAAGAGCTTCTCGTTGATCGGGTTCTTGTTCTTCACGCAGTAGACCGGCACGCGCTCGAAGCCGAGCTTTTCGTACAGCGCGATCGCTTCGGCGTTGTCGTGCATCACCGACAGGTCGAGGTAGCTGCGGGCGCGCGCGTGAAAGCGCGCCGCGAGCGCGCGCACCAGCGCCTCGCCGACGCCAGGACGCGTGGACTGCGGGTCGACGGCGAGCGACCACAGGCTCGCACCGGCATCGGGATCGTTGCAGGCGGCGACGTGGTCCACGCCGGTGACCGCGCCGAGGATCGCACCGCTGTCGGCATCCTCCGCGACGAGCAGCTGCAGCGCCGCGTCCTCCTGCGCGTCGGCGAAGAAGCCGTCGCGCACCGGCACCATCGTGCGCGACAGATAGATGCGGTTCACTGCCGCCTCGTCCTCGGGGCGCGCCGCGCGAATGCGCAGCCCCGCGTTCGGCGGCGCGTCCAGCGGCGCGGCCTGCAGCGCCAGCCGGAACGTGTGCGAGGGGTCCAGGAACAGCTGCTGCGGCGCGAGGCCGACGACCACGTGCGGATCGCGGATGTACAGCGCAACGTCGCGGCGGCCAGGCGTTTCTCGGCGAATCGCTTCGGCGAGTCGTTCCGGCGACCCGTAGGTCTGGCCGAAGATCAGCCGGCCCCAGCCGCAGTCGACCTCGGCCTCGTCGGTCATCCGCTCGCTGGCCCCCTCGGGCAGGTCGCCCCAGTGCTTCAGCGAGGCCATCCGCACCGGATCCATCGGGTCGCGGTCTTGCGCAATCTTCGTCGTCGTCATCGGTTCTCCTTGCCGTGGCGCCGGGTCAGAGCCCGCGCGCCTGCAGCCAAAGTTCGAGCAGCGCGACCTGCCAGAGCCTGGAGCCGCGCAGCG
>CALMSQ010000298.1:0-8568 GCA_937872345.1 uncultured Burkholderiales bacterium
AACTCGGCGATGCGCGCCGTGGTCTGCGTCAGCGCGACGTCCCAGACGCGGCCCGTGCGGACGTCGATCTCCATGCCAGCGCGCTCGAAGCGCAGGTGCCCCTGGATGCGGTCGATCGCCGGCCAGCCGGGGGCGTAGGCGAGCGTCGCGTCCGCCAGCGTCGCCTCGACCCGGAACTCGCCGGTCGACGGATCGCGGTACGGGAAGTCGGCGAGATCACCCACCAGCACGAAGCGCACGTCGTCCGAGCGGCCGGCGCGCACCGACTCGCGCACCCAGTCCCGGACCTTCGTTGGAATCTCCAGCGGCAGGTAGCGCGCGGTGCGCGCCGCGTCGGCGCGCTGGAGGCTGCCCTTCAGGTCGACCAGCCCGGCGCCCTTGCCGCCGCTGCGATAATGGCCGCTGACCTCGCCGCTGGCATCGGCATTGGCGAAGCGGAAGGCCTCGATGGTCAGGTCGACCGACGGCGCGGCGCCGGCGGCCGGCGCCGGCGCGAGCGTCCAGCTGGCTTGCGCATCGAGTCGGTCGAGCGGCACCTCGGGTTCGGCGAACAGGCCCGGAAAGCGCAGGACGACCGCTTCGCCGTGCAGCTGCACGCGCCCTCCGTGCTCGGTGAGCCGGGCGCTGCCGGAGACGTTGGCGAAACCCGGCAGCTTCAGTTCACCCGGACGCGGCGGCGCCTCGATCCGATGGAAGCTCAGCCGCTCGAACGCGAGGTCGACGCCGAAGCGCGAAGGCGTCGCCCCGGCGGCGTCGGCGACCTCGTCGGCCGACCAGTCGACCGACAGACGGTCGACGAGCCCGGCAATGTGCAGCGACGCGAGGCTGCCACGCAGGTTCTCGGGCACCGGCAGTCGCGCCAGCAGGCCCGCGACGCCGGCCGCGTCGAACCGCCCGAGCGCCAGTCGCGCCGCAACCGGCTGGCCCCGGGAAGACAGCACGAGCCGCGAGCCCTCGCCGGCTGCCGACAGCGATTCGCCCTGGTCGTCGGTCACCCGCAGCAGCGGAAACGCGACCGCCGTGCTGCCGTCGGGTTGCCGGTGCGCGCGCGCCTCTGCGACGAGCACGCGCAGCGGCACCGGTCGCTCGTCGACGCGCGCGTCGATGCCATCGGCGTCCAGCTTGACCAGTGCGTCGAGCAGAGCTCCGCGCTCGAAGCCGGACCAGGCGCGCAGCCGCGCCTGCCCGGCGCCGATCGTCACACCGGAGGCGTCGCCGCCCCATTCGCGCCATCGCCGCGCGAGCGCCGCGAGCTCGACACGCTCGGCGCCGACATAGGCCTCGCCGCGCCACTGGCGCCAGTCGCCGACGGCGGCGAACTGCGGTCGCCGGAACTCGATCGCCACGTCGATGCCACGGCCGAGGTCGAGCAGCTCCGGGGCGCGCAACGACGCCCGGTGGCGTCGTCCGACCGAGCCCAGCGCGATGTCGATGTCGCGCAGCGTCGCCGTCTCGCCGACGATCCGGTCGCTCCAGTCGACCTGCGCGTGCCGCAGCACGATGCGGCGCTGGTCGAACAGCCGGTCGAGCACGCCGGTACCGGACGCCGCGTCGAGGTCGACGTCGACGCCGGCCACGCGCAGCCGGCGCGCCGCGAGGCGCTCGACGCGCAGCGAGGCCGAATCGATCTCGAGCAGCGCCAGCGCGGGCCGTCCGGCCAGCAGCGAACGCAGCGACAGCACCGCGCGAATCTCGCCAGCGGCGAAGGCCTGGCGGCCGTCGGCGTCGTCGATCGACACGTTGCGGACGACGAGCCGCGGTCGCAGCCCGTCGAAGCCGGTCAGCAGTTCGCCCAGCTTCACCGGCCGGCCCACCGCGCCGGCGACGCGGCTCTCGATCGCCGGGCGCCAGCGATCGAGGTGCGGCCACACGTAGTAGCGGACGGCGAGCCAGGACAGGCCCACGAAGACCAGCGACGCGACGGCCGCCCAACCGGTCCAGCGCAGCACGCGGGCCGCATGGCCTCCCCACGGCGTCGGACGGCTGCCGGCCCGCACATCGGACTCCCCCGCTGGCAGGGCCTTGGCGGTCGGTTCGGCGGGGTTCGAAGGAGGCGGCAAGGACATGAGCGACAATCCCTGACAAGGATAACCTTTCGGGCACGGCACCATGGAGTTTCACGGCGAGCGGCATTCCGGCTACTTCCGCCGGACGCTGCAGGCACTTTCGGCCGCGATCGGCGAAGACACGGCGCGAAGCCGGCTCGCCGGGCTGGCGCAGCGGGCGCTGGACGAAGCGGCCATCGAAGCGCTCGCGCAGTCCGTCGCGGTGCCGGACGACACCGGCGCCACGCTTCGGCGCACGCGCACCTTGCTGATGCTCACGCTGATCGAGCGCGACCTGGGCGGCGCGGCCTCGCTCGAAGAGGTGTGCGCGACGATGACCCGGTTCGCGACGTTCGCGACCGGCAGCGCGCTGCGCCGCGCCGCCGCCGAGTTGGCCGGCCGACATGGCCGGCCGCTCGACCGGCAGGGACGCGCGCAGGACCTGCTGGCCGTCGGCATGGGCAAGGCCGGCGGCAACGAGCTCAACGTCTCGTCCGACCTCGACCTCGTCTTCGTATATCGCGAGGACGGCGAATCCGAGGGCGTCGACGGCTCGGGGCGCATCGCCAGCAGCGAATGGATGCACCGGCTTGCCCGCCGCGCGATCGAGTTGCTGGCCGACTACACGGCCGACGGCTTCGTGTTCCGCGTCGACACGCGGCTGCGCCCGAACGGCGACTCGGGGCCGCTGGTGGTCTCGCACGGCATGCTCGAGCAGTACTTCTACGGCCAGGGCCGCGAGTGGGAGCGCTTCGCCTGGCTCAAGGGCCGCGTGCTGGCCGACTCGGGGCTCGCCGGCGAGGCGGCGCGCCGCGACGACGAGTCTTCGCTGGAGCGGATCGTCACGCCGTTCGTGTTCCGCCGGTACATGGACTACGAGGCGTTCGCCGCGTTGCGCGACCTGCACGCGAAGATCCGCAGCGAAGTCGCGCGCCGTGCCGCGCGCGACCCGGGCGCGATCGACGTCAAGCTCGGCCGCGGCGGCATCCGCGAGATCGAGTTCACGGCGCAGCTGTTCCAGATCGTGCGCGGCGGGCGCGACCCGGCGCTGCGCAGCCGCAGCACGCTCGAAACCCTGGCGACGCTGGTCGATCGCGGCCTGCTGCCCGCGGACGAAGCCGCGGCGCTGGTGGCGGCGTACCGGCTGCTGCGCCGCACCGAGCACGCGCTGCAGTATCGGGAGGACGCGCAGACGCACCGCTTGCCGCACGACGACGCCGATCGCGAGCAGGTCGCCGCGATGCTGCGGATGCCGCGCGCCGACTTCGACCGCGCGATCGCCGGGAGCACCGAACAGGTTGCCCGGATCTTCGACCGGCTGCTCGCGCCCGAGGAATCCGGCGACGAGGCCGCGCACGACGCGGAAGCCGGCGGCGGCGGCGAACTCGACGCCGAGGTGCAGCGGCGATTCGACGCGTTCCGGTCCGGCCCGCGCTACGGCGCCGCGCGCCCGGAAACGCGCGCGGCGATCGAGCGCCTGCTCGCCGCCGCCGTGCACAAGCGCACCGGCAACGCCGGGCTGGTGCGGCTGGTCGACCTGCTCGACACGGTCTGCCGGCGCCCGGCCTACGTGGCCTTGCTCGGCAAGTACCCGGAGGCCTTCGGTCGCGTGCTGCGCATCCTCGACTGGGCGAAGTGGCCGGCCGACTACCTGATGCAGCATCCGGTGGTGCTCGACGAGCTGCTCGACGGCCAGTTGCTCGAGCCGACCGACTACGAGAGCTGGGCGCGGCAACTTCGCGAGCGAGTCGACGCCGCCCGGCACGACGGCGAGCCCGACGTCGAGCGCCAGATGGACATCGTTCGCGAGGCGCACCATGCACAGGTGTTCCGCCTGATGGCGCAGGACCTCGCGGGGCGGCTCACCGTCGAGCGCGTCTCCGACCACCTGAGCGAACTGGCCGACCGCGTGCTCGGCCTGGCGATCGAACTGGTCTGGGCAACGCTCAGGCTGCGCTTTCGCGAAACGCCCCGCTTTGCCGCCGTGGCGTACGGCCGGCTGGGCGGCAAGGAGCTCGGCTACACGTCGGACCTCGACCTCGTCTTCCTGTACGACGACGACGACGAGCGCGCACCCGAGGCCTACGCGCATCTCGCCCAGCGCCTGTCGGGATGGCTGTCGGCGCGCACCGCCGCCGGGCTGCTGTTCGAGATCGACCTGCGGCTGCGGCCGAACGGTGCGGCCGGCATGCTCGTCTCGAGGCTCGCCGCGTTCGAGGCCTACCAGCGCGAATCGGCGTGGGTCTGGGAGCACCAGGCGCTGACGCGCGCGCGGTTCTCGGCCGGCGACCGCGAGATCGGCGAGCGCTTCGAGGAGATCCGCCGCGCGGC
This sequence comes from uncultured Burkholderiales bacterium, assembly GCA_937872345.1. GTDB lineage: Bacteria > Pseudomonadota > Gammaproteobacteria > Burkholderiales > Burkholderiaceae_E > Zeimonas. The sequence goes on from CALMSQ010000298.1 coordinate 4,377, forward strand.
GCTGTCGCAACGTCGCGAGCTGCCGAAACTTCGCGACGAGGTGATCGCGATGCGTCGCAAGATGCACGAGGGGCACCCGAACCGCAGCGAGCTGTTCGACCTCAAGCACGACCGCGGCGGGATGGTCGACATCGAGTTCCTGGTGCAGTACCTGGTGCTCGGCCACTCGTGCGACCACCCGACGCTGCTCGACAACGCCGGCAACATCGCGCTGCTAGGGCGCGCGGCCGCGTGCGGGCTCGTCGACGCGGGGCTGGCCACGCGCACCGCCGACGCCTACCGGCGCTACCGCCGGCTGCAGCACCAGCTCAAGCTCGACGACGCAGCCTACGCCCGCGTCGAGCCGGGCGTGGTCGCGGCCGAGCGCGAAGCGGTAACCGGGCTCTGGGACGCGGTGCTCGGGACGCGCTGAACCGGGCGACGAACGCCTCGCGGACCCGGCGGCGAAGGATTCGCGCGAGCGCAGCGGAGCTTACGGGCGCGCCGGCACGCGGCCCAGCGCCCAGCCGTTGCGCCCCGCCAGCCATGCGACCGCCCCGAGCACAGCCAGAACGAACGGCAGCGACAACAGGTTCAGGATCGACCAGCCGTTGACGAACAGCAGCGCGCCCGACGACGCGGAGCTCGTGATCATCACCGTGAACACGCACAGGTCCATGAAGCCCTGCACCTTGTTCTTCTCGGCCGGACGATAGGCGCTGGTCAGCAGCGTCGAGGCGCCGGTGTACATGAAGTTCCAGCCGATGCCGAGCAGCACCAGCGCAGCGACGAAGTGCACGAGGTCGACCCCCGACAGCGCGATCGCCACGCAGCCCAGCATCAGCAGACAGCCGGTGACGATGATGGGCAGCACGCCGAAGCGGCCGATCAGCGAGCCGGTGGCGAGTCCCGGCGCGAACATGCCGATCACGTGCCATTCGATCACCAGCGCCGCCGACGCGTACGGGTGGCTGCAGACCTGCATCGCCAGCGGCGTGGCCACCATCAGCAGGTTCATCACGCCGTAGGACAACGCCGCGCATGCGATCGCGACCCAGCAGGCCGGCTGGCGGAGGATCTCGCCGAGCGGTCGCGCGTCGCCGGTCACGCCGGCCGGCGGCGGCCGCCGCAGCCGAAGCAGCTGCGCGAGCAGCAGCGACCCCAGTGCAAAGCCGACCAGCGTCAGGTAGGTGCCGGCGAACTGAGTCGGCAACCAACCGCGCGACCACTTCGAGATCTCCGGGCCGAGCACGCCGCCGGCGATGCCTCCGGTCAGCACCAGCGACATCGCCCGCGCGCGGAAGTCCGGGCGGTAGGTGTCGGCGACGTCGGCGGCCGCGAAGCGCAGGCTCGCGCCGAACGCGTTGTACAGGCCGCTCGCGAAGGTCGCCACGCACAGCAGCGCAAGGCTGCCCAGCGTCATCGCGTGCCACGCGAGCAGCGCCCCGCCCATCGCCGCGACCGAGCCGACCGTGTAGCCGGCGCGCCGGCCGTAGCGGCGCATGAACGCCGCGGCCGGCATCGACCAGAGAGCGCCGCCCAGCACGTAGCCGGTGACCGGAAGCGTCGCGAGCAGCTTGTTGTCGGCCAGCTGCAGGCCCGCCAGGCCGTTGACGGCGGTCAGCGTGACGTTGTTGGTGAGCAGCAGCGCCTGCATCAGCGCCAGCAGCCCGACCTGGAAGCGAAGGGTGGCGAGCATGGGGGCGACAGTTTAGCGCGCGGCCGCGCCTTCGCTAGAATGAGAGGTTTCGCGCGCAAACGGGAGAATTTCCATGTCGATGGCGGACCGCGACGGTCATATCTGGTTCGACGGCAAGATGGTCGACTGGCGCGACGCCAGGATCCACGTGCTCACCCACTCGCTGCACTACGGCATGGGCGTGTTCGAGGGCGTGCGCGCCTACAAGACGAAGTCGGGCACCGCGATCTTCCGGCTGGCCGAGCACACGCGCCGGCTGTTCAACTCGGCGAAGATCTTCCAGATGCAACTGCCTTACACGTTCGAGACGATCGTGCAGGCGCAGAAGGACGTCGTGCGCGCCAACGCGCTCGAGTCCTGCTACCTGCGGCCGATCGCGTGGATCGGCTCCGAGAAGCTCGGTGTCTCGCCGCGAGGCAACACGATCCACGTCGCGATCGCCGCCTGGGCCTGGGGCGCCTACCTCGGCGAGGAGGGGCTCAGCAAGGGCATCCGCGTCAAGACATCGTCGTACTCGCGGCACCACGTCAACGTGTCGCTGGTACGCGCCAAGGCCAGCGGCTACTACATCAACTCGATCCTGGCCAACCAGGAAGTCACCGCGCACGGCTACGACGAGGCGCTGCTGCTCGACACCGACGGCTACGTCTCGGAGGGCGCCGGCGAGAACGTGTTCATCGTCCGCGACGGCGTCCTCTACACGCCCGACCTCGCGTCGTGCCTCGCAGGCATCACGCGCGATTCGGTGATCACCATCGCCCGCGACCTCGGCATCGAAGTGCGCGAGAAGCGCATCACGCGCGACGAGATGTACTGCGCCGACGAGGCCTTCTTCAGCGGCACCGCCGCCGAGATCACGCCGATCCGCGAGCTCGACGACCGCCAGATCGGCGAGGGACGCCGCGGGCCGATCACCGAGAAGCTGCAGTCGACCTTCTTCGACGCGGTCGCCGGGCGCAACGAGCGCTACGCGAAGTGGCTGAGCCCGGTCTGACGCCGCGCGACGCGATGACCACCATGAGCGATCAGCCCAGTCCCGCCGCCGAGCGCCCGTCGCGCGGCGTCGTCGAACTCGACGGCGCCGACCTGCCGGCGTATTGCCCCAACCCGAAGATGCCGTTGTGGTCGTCGCACCCGAGGGTCTACCTCGACGTCGCGCACGGCGACCCGGTGCAGTGCCCCTACTGCAGCACCGTCTACCGGCTCAAGGCCGGCGCCGTCGTCCGCGGCGGCCACTGATCCCGATTCGGCCGGCGCCCGCCGGCCCGCCGACTGTCAATTCGGCCGACAGGAACAAGGTCGACGCAGCGCGACGGCGGCGTCGCCACAATGGCGCACTCAGGCGTACGATCGAACAAGACAGCCAAAGTGTGCCCGGCCGGGAACCTGCCATGAGTGCCAGCGCGCTCGTGATCGCTCCGAACTGGATCGGCGAAGCCGTGATGGCCCAGCCGCTGCTCGCGCTGTTGCGCCAGCGCGAGCCGTCGTTGCGCATCGACGCGCTGTGCGCGCCGCGCACGGCGGCGGTGTTTCGCGCGATGCCCGAAGTGAACGAAGTGCTCGAGCTGCCTGGCGCGAGGCGGCGCCTGGCGCAACTCGGTGGCGCCTGGCGGCTCGGCTGGCGGCTGCGCTCGCGCGAGTACCGTCGCGCGTACGTGCTGGGCGACGCGCCCGGCGCGGCGCTGGCCGCGCTGGTCGCGGGAATCCCGGAACGCATCGGCCACCGCGGCGAGGCGCACCGGCTGTCGATCAACCGGGCGCACGAGCCACAGGCCGCGGGGGCGCTGCCGAAAGTCGAGCACTACGCCCGGCTGGCATTCGCCCCGCGCGAGCCGCTCCCCGGCAGCCTCCCCGTACCCCGGCTGCAGCGGCGCGCCGAGCGCGAGCGCGCGGTGCGCGCCCGCTTCGGGCTGGGCGACGCCGGGCCGCTGATCGCGCTGTGCCCCGGCGCCGACCAGGGGCCGGCGCGGCGCTGGCCGACGCGCCACTTCGCCGCGCTCGCCAACCTTCTCGCCGACGAGTGGCCCGAGGCGCAACTGGTGCTGCTCGGATCGGCAAGCGAACGGGCGGTCGCCACCGAGATCGCGGCCCTGTCGGGACAACCGGTGCGCAACCTGGCGGGCGAAACCGGCATCGACGACGTCGTCGCGATCGTCTCGCAGGCCGGCGGGATCGTCTCCGGCGACACCGGGCTCATGCACCTGGCGGCGGCGTTCGGCCGCCCGCAGGTGGCGATCTTCGGCGCGACCGATCCGCGGCACAGTCCGCCGCGCTCGCCGCGCGCCCACGTCGAATGGCTGCACCTCGGTTGCAGCCCGTGCTTCGGTCAGGACTGCTCGCTCGGCCATCTCGATTGCCTGGGCCGCATCGCCCCGGCCACGGTCTTCGACAGCCTGTCGAAAGCGATGCGCTTCGAGGCCGCCGGCATCCGCTCCGTGCGCTGAGTAACCGTCTTCCGAGTCAAGTGCGGTGAAGCGAGTTTTCCCAGGGTTTGTTGGTGCGGACCATGGCGTT
>CALMSQ010000299.1:0-9576 GCA_937872345.1 uncultured Burkholderiales bacterium
TCGGCCCAGCGGCTGGTCGAGTCGGCCATCAGCGCGACGTGCAGGCCCTGGTCGCGGAAGTATTCCGCGACGGTGACCGCAGTGTAGATGCTCGCCTCGCGCGCAGCCACCGGCATGTTCGACGCGTTCGCGATGATGACGGTGCGCTCCATCAGCGCGCGCCCGGTGCGCGGGTCGGCCAGTTGCGGAAACTCCGCGAGGACCTCGGCCATCTCGTTGCCGCGCTCGCCGCAGCCGACGTAGACGATGATGTCGGCGTGGCACCACTTGGCCAGCGTCTCCTGAAGCACCGTCTTGCCGGTGCCGAACCCGCCGGGAATCGCCGCGCGGCCGCCGCGCGCCACCGGAAACAGCGTGTCGAGGATGCGCTGGCCGGTGACCAGCGGCTCGTCGGCGGGCAGGCGTCGCGCGACGGGGCGCGGCCGGCGCACCGGCCAGCGGTGGAACATCCCGATCGGGTGTTCGCGGCCGTCGTCGTCGCGCAGCACGAGCACCGGCGCTTCGGCGTCGGCCTCGCCGTGCGCGGCGACGCGAACGACCTCGCCGCCGAGATCCGGCGGCAGCAGGCACAGCCGCGCGTGCGCCGCGCCTTCGACCTCGCCGAAGGCCGTTCCCGGCGCGAGCCGGCTGCCCGGCCGGGCCAGCGGCACGAACACGAAGCGCTCGCGCGGCGCAGTGTCTGCGGAGTCCGCGTCGACGTCCAGGCGCCGCAGCAGGCCGTCGTAGATGCGGCCGAGCAGCCCGGGGCCCAGCGGCACCGACAGCGGGGCGCCGGTGCCGTGTACCGGATCGCCGGGCTTCAGTCCGGTCGTGTCCTCGTAGACCTGCGCGACGAACGAGCGGCCGTCGAGCCGGATGATCTCGCCGGGCAGCCGCGCAGCGCCGACCTCGACCGCTTCGCCGACCGAGAAGCTGCCTTCGGCGTCGGCGTGCAGCACCGGCCCGCTGATCGAGCGGATGCGCGCTTCAGCCATGGTCGGCCGGGAGGGCGGCCAGCAGGGCCGCTTCGACGAAGCCACGGTCGGCGAGCAAGGCCTGCGGCGTGCTGTCGAGCCGCACGCCGTCCGCTTCGATGACGAGCCCGACCCGAAGGCGCGGGTCGGCTTCCAGCACGGCGTCGCTCGCGCCGCGCGCCGCGAGCAGCGCGCGCAGCGCGTCGCACTCTGCGTCGGCCCACCCGGCCGGGTGTCGTAGCACCCATCCGGCGCGAGGCAGGCGCGCCTGCGCCAGCGCAAGCTGCGCATCCAGCCATCGGTCGCGCGCCCTGGCGTCGCGCCAGCGTCGCGCGATCGCGGCATCGAGCGCCGGCCAGGCCGCAGCCAGCAGGTCGAGCGCCCGTGCCGCCTCGTGGTGCCGCGCGCGGGTCTCGAGCTCGGCGCGCACTTGCCGGGTGCGCTGGCGCTCGGCAGTGCGCAGGTCGGCGAGCGCGCGGCGCATCTGGCGGCGCGCCTTGTCTCGCGCGCGGGCGCGGATCTCGCCGGCCTCGCGTTCGGCGGCATCGAGGATCGCCTGCCGTTGCGCGGTCACCTGCCGCGCGATCTCGTCGATCAGCGCATCGGCCTGCGATTGCGCCACGGGCGTCGAGGCGGGCGCGCTCACGCTTCGATGCCCAGGACTGCGCGCATGCGGCGCGCGAAGTCGCGGTCCGGCTGCGGCAAGGCCAGTGCCGGCAGCACGACGACGAGCGGCGTCTCGCGCATCATCGCGGCGCGCAGCACCTCGGGCGCGAGCGCGTCGGCGATCTGGCGCGCGAGCACGATCATCGGCGCGCTCGCCAGCGCGCGCTCGAACTCGGCCCCGGCCTGGTCGCGCGTGGGGCTGCGCGTGTCGAGGCCGGCGAGGCGAAACCCTGCGCAGGTCGCTTCGTCGCCGATGACGACGATGGGAGACATCGCGTTCGACCGCCTGTCAGGTGCGGTTCAGGATCAGGATAGCGACGATCAGCCCGTAGATCGCGATGCCTTCGGCCAGCCCGACCAGGATCAGCACGCGACCGAGCAACTCGGGCTTCTCGGCGAGCGTGCCGACCGCCGCGCTGCCCACGACGGCCACCGCGTAGCCGGCCGCCAGCGTCGACAGCCCCGCGGCGACGGCGGCCGAGATGAACGCCCAGCGCATCACCTCCGGGTCGGCTGCACTGGCCGCGGCCCCTTGCGCCTGCGCCCCGGCCGGGATCGAGGTCATCAGGAACAGCGCGGCCCCGACGATGGCGATGGCCATCGCGAGCAGCGCGGCGGTGGCGGTCTTCTGACCGTTCTTCATGGCGAACTCCCGAGTCCTGGATTGACGGTGACGAGCGGCGGCGGCAACGGCCTGAACGCGCGGCCGGTACCGTCGAGGAAGGGAACGAAGAATTCGAACAGCAGCAGGCGGGTCGTCTGGATGCCGACGACCAGCCCCTCGAGCACGAGGATCAGCAGGTTGCCCAGCACCATCACGATCCAGTAACCGATCGCGCCGCTGGCCTCCGCGACGCCGGTCACGGCGACCGACAGGCCGGCATGGGCGAGCGCGAACGCGCCCACCCGCGCGAACGACACGGTGTTCACCAGCAACTGCAGCGCCTGCTCGACGAAGTGCGCGAGGCCGGTGAACGCGGCGGCGGCGCGGCTGCCACGGGCGGCGGCGGCCGACCCCGCCGCAAACCACCCCGCGCCCGCGAGCGCGAGCCAGGCCGCCGCGGGCTCGATCACCGTTGCGAGCAGCCCGAGGTAGGCCAGCACCAGCCCGGCCTCGCGCGCCCACCAGCGCAGCAAGGCGCTTCGCCACCGCGCCTGCAGCGCGCCTAGCGCGAGTCCGCCGAGCAGGATCGCCGCGCCCAGTGCGATCGCGGCCACGAGCAGCTCGACCGGATGCCGAAGCGGATGCAGCCAGAGCGCGGGAATCAGGTCCTCGCGGGCGAAGACCGTGCCGAAAAGCAGTCCGAACACCATCGCCATCGCGCCGCCCGGGACCAGCAGGGCCAGCATCGGCATGCGTTTCCGCAGCAGCCAGCCGGCGGCGCACAGGACGGCGCCCTGGCCGACGTCGCCGAACATGAAGCCGAACAGCAGTGGCGCGATCAGCGCCACCACCGGGCTCGGGTCGGCCTCGTCTCGCCCCGGTTGCCCGACCATCCGCGCGAAGGCTTCGAAGGCGCGCGCCCACGGCGGATTGGCCAGCACCGACGGCGCCTCGGTGCCGGCCGGCGGGTCCGGAAATCGCACCACGCAGCGCAGGTTCCTCGACTGAATGGGCGCGCACAGGCTCGCGGCATCGTCGGCCGTCGTCCAGCCGGTGACCCAGACCAGCCGCTCGCTGGCCGAGAGTTCCGGGCCGTGCGTGATCAGCCACTCGACGACTTCGATCGCGGCGAGTGCCGCGGCGACGTCGTGCCGCTCGCCGAGTGCTCGCAGCGCGCCTTCGACGTGCTCGCGGCGCCGCGCGGCGTCGCGCTCGCGATCGGCGACCTCGCGCACGGCGTCGTCGATGCTGCCGCGCAGGCTCGACGGCCACGCGATGCGGCGCGCCTGGTGCGCGGCGAGCACCTCGTCGACCCGGCCCAGCGCTTCGCGCGGGCCGGCCAGCACGAGGAACTGTTCGAGGGCCTGGCCGGGAACGTCGCCGGTCGGTCCTCCGGGGCTCGCAGCGAAGGCGAGCTGAAGCACGCCTTCCGGAGGATCGATCGCCGGCGCGGGCGAGGGCACCGCGTACACGCGCGCGTCGACCATGAAGCGACCCGCGTCGGCGAGCAACGACGGCTGCGGCAACAGGTCCGGCGCGGCCGCGAGCAGTCGGCGCAGATCCTCGAGCGCGCCGAACTCGCCGTCGATGCGCTCGAGCTCGGCGATCAGCGGGTCGGCGGCCACGCGCCAGGCTTCGATCCGCGCGATGGCCGAGGCCAGCGTCGCTGGCGGATCGGTGATGCGGCTCGCACCGGTCGCGGCGGCGTCCGGCCAGTGCGTGCGATAGGTGCGCGCGAGCGCGTGGAAGTGCGCGAGCGCGCGCAAGGCTTCGGGGCCGGCGACCAGCGGCGCCGCACGCCGCTCGTGTGCCTGGAGCTCGATTGCGCCGGTGCCGGCGAGCGCTTCGAGCACCGGCGCGACGTCCGACCGCGCAGCCAGGAGCTCGAACCAGTGGCAGGAGCGCGGTCGCAGCATCACGCCTCGGGCGCGCTGGCCGCGGGTTCGAGCAGCACGCGCACGACCAGGTCGCCGCGCAACCGCTCCAGGTCCAGCGCCGCCAGCGCGAGGTAGGCGAACACCGCGACCGCCGACCCGGCGTGGCGCCGGAACAGCGCGAGCAGTGCGTGGCGTCCGGATTCGTCCGCAGCGGGGCGCCCTGCACCCGGGCCGGCCAGGCGCGGCAGCAGCAGCACCGCCGGTCGCTGCACGAGCGCGCGGTCGCCGGCGTCCGGCGGCAGCAAATCGCGCCAGCGCTCGAGCCACTCGGCCACCGCACGCTCGCCGGAGCGCGCCGGGTCGCCCTGCGGCAGTGTCGCCAGCGTTCCGAACCACCGCAGCGCCGGTCGCCAGCGTGCGGGCAGCCATCCGGCGATCTCGTCGACCCTCCGACGCCAGCGAGTCAGCAGGTGACGTTCGATGCGGTGGGCGTCGCCGGATTCGTCGAGGCCTTCGATCCACGCGGCCAGCGGCCCCGAGCGCGCCATCGCCAGATAGTGCGCGGCGGTGTGGCTCGCCTCGAGCGCGCGCCAGGTCGCGTCGTCTGCGCGGCTGCCGTGGCGGGCCTGCAGCCGGGCCTGCGCGTAGGCGAACTCAGCGATCGACATCGTCGATGCCGGTGAGTCGAGCCGCCACGCGGTCGACGGCGTCCGCGATCGCTGCGGGGTCGGGCGCGTGCCGCGCCTGCTCGCTCGCCGCGGCCGCGTCGCGTAGCGCTGCGAGCCGGCGTTCGAGCGCGTCCGCGTGCCGGCGCTGCCACGCGGCGACGCGCTCGGCCGCGCGGTTGACGATCGCCAGCGCGTCCTCGCGCGCCGCCTCGAGCTGCTCCCGCGCGTGCTCGCGCGCCTGCGCGATCGACGCCTCGGCGTCGTGCTCGGCGCGCAGCACCCGCTCGACGGCCTGCGCCGCGGCGGCCTGCGTGCGCGCGTCGCTGCGCGGCTTCATCGGGCCGGCCCGGCGGGCGTCAGTCGGCGAGGTTGTCGGCCACCAGCTCGAGCAGGCTCTCGGTGGGCTTGTCCCACTTCGCGTGCTTCGCGCCCATCTCCAGCGTGATCCGGCACTGGCCGCAACTGGTGACGAAGTGCTTGGCGCCGGTCGCCTCGACCTGCTGCTTCTTCAGCTCGAAGACCTTGTAGCGAAGCGGCGTGGCACGCTGGTTCGACACGACGCCGCCGCCGCCGCCGCAGCAATAGCCGCCGAGGCCATGCGCCTCGAGCTCGATCAGCTGGAAGCCGAGCGCCGACAGCACGCGGCGCGCCGCCGCCTCGAGGCCGCCGCGGCGCACGATCTGGCAGGGGTCGTGGAAAGTGGCCGATTCGCCGATCCTGCGCACGCGGATCTTCCCCGAGGCGATCAGCTCGTCGAGGAGTTCGGTCATGTGGATGATGCGCACCGGCAGCTGGTTGCCGTACCACTTCGCCGCTTCCCATCGCGCGGCGCCGTAGGCGTGGCCGCACTCGGGCAGTACGACGGTCTTCGCGCCGATTCTCACGGCCGTGTCGACCAGCGAGCGCGTGAGCTTCTCCTGCAGCTCGAGGTCGCCGTTGTTGAAGCCGACGTTGGAGGCGTCGAAGCCGGCCTGGTGCATCGTCCAGCGCGCGCCGATCCGGTTGAGGATCTTCGCCGCGTCGGCGAGCGCCTTCGTGTGCTCGCCGAGCTCTGCGGGCGCGGCCGTGACCAGGATGTCCGCGCTGTCGAGGTTGCAGGGGATCGGCACCTTGTACTGCTCCGACACCTCGGCGAGGATGTCGGGCAGGTCTTCGCCCGGCGTCGCGGTGCTGCCCCACTGGCGCGCCGCGCGGTCCATCAGCGCGAGCCGCTCGGGCACGAGGCCGGCCTTGAACATGCCATGGCGCGCCTCCTTCACGAGTTCGGCGATGTCGATGCCCATCGGGCAGGCCAGCGTGCAGCGGCCGCACATCGTGCACGAGTCGTAGATCAGCTCCTGCCAGCGCTCGAGGTCGTCGATGGTGGGCTTCTTCATGAGGCCCAGCGCGCGCATCAGCGGCGCCAGCGGACTCGCTTCGCGGAAGTAGGCGCGGCGGAACGGTTCGAGCTTGTAGACCGGCGTGTATTTCGGGTCGCCGGTGGTGACGTAGAAGTGACAGGCCTCGGCGCACAGCCCGCAATGCACGCAGGACTCCATGTGCAGCGCGGCGGTGACGCTGAACTCGCGCGCGAAGCTGCGCATCGCGGCGTCGAGACGCGCCTGGTCGGTCTGCTCGCCCTGCTTGTCGTAGGCGGGCGTGGCGGTGGTAGCGGTGCTCATACCCTGACCCCCCGGTGGCCGAAGCGCACGCCGGTGGCGCCGCGCGAGAAGGCGAAGAGGACTGCGTGCATCAGCTTGCCGAACGGGAACCAGATCAGCAGCAGCTCGAGCGACAGCAGGTGGATGGCCAGCGGCGTGCGGTACAGCACGACCTCGCGCGCCAGCACCGAAGCCGAGGGCTCCATCGTCACCGCCATGCCGGTGATGAGGGGCAGGAACGTGATCGTCCAGGTGATCATGTCGTCGGACGTCGAGATCTGCTTCCTGACCGGGCTGCCGATGCGCATTCCCAGCGCCAGCAGCAGCGAAACGATCGTCGCCGCCGCGGCCACGTACATCACGTAGTCGGGCAGGGCCGGCCACGACAACCCGGTGATCCGGTGGATGAAGGCGATGTGCGGCGCGTACCCGAAGAACACCAGCGCGAGCCCGATGTGGAACACGTAGCCGTTGAGCGTGACGAAGCGCGTCGACGCCGAGAACTCCTTGCGGGGCCACATCGCGCGAAGGTTGGCGTGCCAGATCGACGCCGCGTTCGAGGGCGCGCCTTCGCGCGCCGGCGACAGGTCGGGTGCCCGGGGCAGCCGCAGCACGCCGTACAGGCGCCAGGCCGTGCCGAGCAGGAAGACCGCGATGGCGACCACCAGCGCCGGTCCGCGGGCGAAATCGAGCAGGTCCATCGTTCCTCCTTGCCGTCGATACGGCGTGCAGTACCGAAGGGAAATGTATCCGATATCGGCGTGGGCCGACAGGCAGGCAGGCGCCGCGTCGTCGCGCGCGTGTCGGTTCGGCGTTGCTTCAACTCCCGGATGGAGCCGGTTTGATCGAAGTCAGCATCGGCGCAGGCAAGCCGGTGCATCGTGCGCGAAGCGGGCCCGCGCGTCGCAGGCGCAGCTTCGCGCGCGCGCAGCCTTCCGCGATCGACCGAATCGCCGCCAACGCCGGGGGGCAGCCATGACCAGTGCCGAAGATCCCATCGTGAAGCAGGTGCGCGCGGCCCTCGAGTACGAGCCGCGCGTCAACCTGCATCGCCATCCGGTTCGCGTCGACGTCGAGGCCGGCGCGGTCGTCCTCGAGGGCGAAGTCGAGAGCATCGCCGCCCGCAAGCGGGCGCTTCGGCTGGCCGCGGCGATCGACGGCGTGCGCGGGGTCGTCGACCGGCTGCACGTTGCTCCGACACAGGCGCGCAGCGACGGCGAGATTCGCGACGCACTGACCGCCTTGCTGCTCGGCGAGCCCGAGTTGCGCGATTGCGCGCTGAGAGTCCTCGCCAAGGGGCGGGCCGAGACACTGCGCGACGTGCCGGCGCGCCGCGCGGGGTCGATCGACCTGGCCATCGAGGGCGGCGTGGTCACCTTCGAGGGCACGGTGATCAGCCTCTCGCACAAGCGACTGGTCGGCGTGCTCGCGTGGTGGACGCCCGGATGCCGCGACGTCATCAATTCCCTCGAGGTCGATCCGCCCGAAGAGGACAACGACGGCGAGATCGTCGACGCGCTAGGACTCGTCTACGAGATCGACCCGGTCGTGCGCCATGACCAGATCACGGTGAGCTGCCACGGTGGCGTCGTGTCGCTGTCGGGCGCGGTCGGCACCGAGGAAGAGCGGCGCCGCGCGGAGTTCGACGCCTGGGCGCTGTTCGCGGTGGACGAGGTGGTCAACGCGATCGAGGTGAGGGCGGCGCACTGAAGCGCTGGCGCGCCGGCGCCGCCCGTGGTCGGCTATTGCTTGAGCTGCGGCTGGTCGATGTAGCGGACGTCCTTCACCGGCAGCGGCAACGGGTTGATGTAGGCGTAGCCCTTGCCTTGCCAGTAGGCCACTTCCGGGAACCCTGCCGGGACGACGGTGATGAAGCCGTGCATGTCCTGCGCCTTGAACCCGGCCGCGAGCATCGCGTTGTTGCACATCTTGAACTCGACGCCGGCCTTCGCGAGTTCGGCCATCCTGTCGACGATGCCCTGGTACTTCGCGTAGTTTTCCTTGGCGAACGCTCGCAGCTCGGGGCCGTGCGTGACGACCACGACTTTTCCGCCGGTCACCTTCTTGGTGTTGAGGACGAAGTTGTAGAGCACGTTGAGCTTCTGCGGGTCGTCGTAGTTGACGTCGAAGACGGTGTTGGTGACCGGCATCGGGTGCATGTCGACCTTTGCCGTGCCGTAGGGCGCGAACTCGGATGCGGCGACGGGCAAGGCCGCGCAGGCGATGCCCGCGAGCAGTGCAAGTCGAACGGTCTTCCTCATGAAGTCTCCTCCTCGTTGTCGGGAAAGTGCCGGTTACCGCCGGCGGCGGTTCGTGCTCGGTGGACGCTGCGCGGCGGGGGCGGCGCGAGCGCGCGGATCCAGGCCTTCAGTCGATCGGTCTCGGCGGCGATCATCGCGGGATCGCCGAACGCGTGGCCGACGAGGCTCGCCCCCTGCAAGGCCATGACCAGGTGCGCGGCCAGTCCGGGGGACTCGCCGGCCATTCCCATCTCGTCGAAGCGCTGCTCGCACCAGCGAAGCAACACGCGCAGCGGCTCGCCCGCCTTCGCGCCCAGCGCGCCGCGCCGGCGCGACAGCTCGTAGCAGAGGCTGCCGATCGGGCAGCCGTAAGTCGCGTCGATCTCCCGGTCGTCGGCCCAGATCGCGATGACCGCGTCGAGCCGGCTGACGGGATCGGGCCTGCCGGCCGCCGTCGCCAGCGCGCGCTCGAGCCGCTCGAGGCGCCGGTCGACGATCGCGACGGCGATGTCGTCCTTCGATCGGAAATAGAAGTACACGCTGCCCGGCGCGACGCCGGCCTCGGTCGCGACGTCTGCGAGGCGCGTGCGGGTGAAGCCGCGCTGGTGGATCAGCCGGCTGGCGGCGACGAGCAGCCGGTCGCGGTTCGCGCTTGCAGCGGTCTCGCGGGCCATCCGGGTCGCCCTCCATGGACTAGTTGGTTAACTATGACCATGGTTGCAGCAGGCCCACTGCCTGTCAATCCCTTCGCCACTCGGGGTCGCCGGTGCGCGAATTCCGTCACGAGGGCGCTGCCTGGCGGCGTTTATCCGCCGCTCGTCGCCCCCGAGGGTGATCGATTTCCTCGGAAGCTGCCGCGCTGCGTCAAAAAATGACGCATCCGGGTAAGGCCATGAACACTCACACCGTCACATGGAAGTACGCCGAT
>CALMSQ010000300.1:0-2408 GCA_937872345.1 uncultured Burkholderiales bacterium
CCGCGGCAGTGCAGAGCTTCGACGTGATCCCGCCCGCGACGGCGTTCGGCGACTGGATCGGGCGCATGCAGCCCGCGACGCTGGGCGCGGGCCTGTTCGAGCTCGGCGTGACCATCGCGCTGCCGTTCATGGCGCTGCTGCTGTTCGTCAACCTCGCGCTGGGGATCATCTCGCGGATCGCCCCGCAGCTGAACATCTTCGCGATCGGCTTTCCGGTCACGATCGGCGCCGGGCTGGTGTTGCTGGCGCTGGGCCTTCCGCTGCTCCAGGCGCCCTTCGACCTGATCGTCGAGCGCATGGTCAGCGCCCTTCGGATGTAGCGGGCGGCGCCGCCCATCCGGCGGAGTCCGTACAATCGGGCCGTCGCCGCCCCAGCTGCCCGCCGAAGTGACACTGCCCGCCGCCGCCTCGCCCGAACCCCCGCAGACCATCCGCCTGCTGGTGGTCGAGGACTCGCAGGTCGACTACGAGCTCCTGCTGGCGACGCTCGCGCGAGAACGGCTCCACGTGGTCGCGCGACGCGTCGAGGAGCGCGACGAACTGATCCGTGCGCTGGCCGAGGCGCGCTGGGACGCGGTCATCTCGGACCACCACCTGCCCCGCTTCTCGAGCACCGAGGCGCTTCAGGTCGTGCGGGCGAGCGGGCTGATCCTGCCGTTCATCATCGTCTCGGGGCTGATCGGCGAAGAGACCGCGGTCGCCGCGATGCGCGAAGGCGCCGACGACTTCCTGGTCAAGGGGCGCCTGGCGCGCCTCGCGCCCGCGCTGCTCAACGCGCTCGCAGCCGCCGAAGCGCGGCGCGAGCGCCTGCGCACGGCGCGCGAGCTCGAGCAGTCGCAACAGCGGCTTCGCGAACTGCTCGCGCACCTGGACACGGTCATCGACGAGGAACGCGGCGCCATCGCGCGCGAGATCCATGACGACGTCGGCGGCTTGCTCACCGCGCTGCGTTTCGACCTGTCGTGGATCGAGCGAAGCGGCGAAGAGCGCAGCGCCGAGCGCGCCCGCTACGCGAAGCAGACGCTGACGCAGGCGATGCAGGCTACGCAGCGCATCCAGCGCAACCTGCGACCGCCGGTGCTCGACGCCGGCCTGCTCGAGGCGCTGCACTGGCAGATCGAGGACTTCCGCCGGCGCACCGGGGTCGCCGTCGCGTTCTCGAGCAACGTCGATGCCCTGGCCCTCGGCACGGTGACCGCGATGACCGTCTACCGGACGCTCCAGGAGGCGCTCACCAACGTGACCAAGCACGCCCAGGCGTCGTCGGTGCGCGTCGGGCTCGTGGTCGGCGCGAACGACCTCTCGCTGGAGATCGCCGACGACGGCGTGGGCCTGCGCCCGCGCGACCTCGACAAGCCGGCTTCGTTCGGCCTGCGCGGGCTGGCCGAGCGCGCCGCCCGCGCCGGCGGCTGGCTCGACGTATCGCCGGGCGCGCGAGGCACCTGCGTGCTGCTGTCGCTGCCGATCCGCGCCGACCGGGCACCGTCCGACAGCCGCCCTTCCGACGGAGCCACACGATGATCCGGGTCGTACTGGTCGACGATCACGCGCTGATCCGGCGCGGCCTGCGCGAGACGCTCACCGACGCCGGAGGCATCGAGGTCGTCGGCGAAGCGGCCGACTACGCCGAGTTTCGCGCCCTGATGCGCGAGGTGGACTGCCAGGTGCTGCTGCTCGACCTGAACCTGCCGGGACGCGGCGGCATCGACGTGCTGGGCGCGCTGGCCGCCGAAGGCAGCCGCGTGCGCGTCGTCGTGCTGTCGCAGTACCCCGAGGACCAGTACGGAATCCGCGCCCTGCGCGCCGGCGCGATGGCCTACCTGAACAAGTCGGCCGAGCCGCAACAGATCGTCGACGCGGTGCGCACGGTGGCGACCGGTCGCAAGTACGTGACCCCGGAGATCGCCCAGCTGCTGCTCGACAGCGTCACCGGCAAGGGCGCCAGCGCGCCGCACGACGCGCTGTCGGAGCGCGAAATGCAGACGCTGATGATGATCGCTGCCGGCCGCCGCCTTTCGGAGATCGCCGAGGCACTCGCACTGTCGCCCAAGACGGTCAGTGTCTATCGCGCGCGGGTGCTCGAGAAGCTCGGCGTCTCGAGCAATGCAGAGCTGGCCTCGTACGCGCTGCGGCACCGGCTGATCGATTGAAGCCGGGCGCCGCGCCTCACTGCGCAGCGGCGACGCATACGCGGTTCTTCCCGGAGCGCTTGGCCTCGTACATCGCGTCGTCGGCGCGCGCCACCGCATCCTCCAGGTCCTCGCCGTCGCGCACTCGCGCAACGCCCGCCGAGAACGTGATGAACACCTGCCTCGAGTGGTGAAGGAACACGTCGGAGGTCAGCGCCCGCTGCACCGCGCGCACTGCTTCGGCGGCCTGCGCCTCGTCGAGATCGGGCAGCAGGATCA
>CALMSQ010000301.1:0-5831 GCA_937872345.1 uncultured Burkholderiales bacterium
ACGCCCGAGCGCGCGAGCTCGCGCAGCGTCGGTTCGGTATACGGCTGCAGCCATTCGGCGCGGCCGAAGCGGGACTGGAAGGTAACCATCCAATCTCCGGCCCGCAGGCCGAGACGCTCGGCGAGCAGCCGGCCGGTCGCCAGGCACTCGCAGTGGTAGGGATCGCCCAGCGCCAGCGTGCGCCGGGGCACGCCGTGGAAGCTCATGACCAGGCGCTCGCTGCGGCCGTCGCGTTCCCAGGCGCGGTGCACGCCGGCGACCAGCGCGTCGAGATAGCCGTCCTGATCGTGGAAGCCGCGCACGTTGCGAAGTTCCGGCAGGTTGCGCCATCCGGCCAGCTCTCGGGCCAGCGCATCGAACGCGGTGGCCGTGGTCGAGCCCGCATACTGCGGATACAGGGGAAGCGCCAGTAGCCGGGTCACGTTGCGCTCGCGAAGCTCGCCCAGCACGGCGGCGATCGACGGATTGCCGTAGCGCATCGCGAACGCCACCTCGACGTCGTGTCCGCGCGCGCCCAGCGCGCCGCGCAGCAACGTCGCCTGGCGACGCGTGTGCACCATCAGCGGCGAGCCCTCGTCGGTCCAGACGCTCGCATACTTGCGCGCCGACTTCGACGGGCGGGTCCGCAGGATGATGCCGTGCAGGATGGGCAGCCACGCGACGCGTGGAATCTCGACCACGCGCGGGTCGGACAGGAATTCGCGCAGGTAGCGACGCAGCGCCGCCGGCGTCGGCTCGTCGGGCGTGCCGAGCTGCAGGAGCAGCACCGCGGTTCGCGACGGCGCCGCGTGGTCGAAGCGGGTGGCGGCCGTGTAGCGCGTCACGGCGCCGGCGCGCGCTCGCGCTCGATGAAGCGGTCGAGCTGGCCGCGCGCCGCGCGCTGGACCGCGCGGCGATAGGCCGGCAGCCAGCCGAGCAGCCAGCCCGTCGCGCCCAGCGCCTGGCGGCTCCAGGGCCAGAACGCGAACTCGTCGACCTGCCGCACGATCTGGTCGTCCCAGAACGTGAGCGTCGACCGGGCCCGGTTGTGCACCCGGCGCCCGCCCCGGTAGAGGTAGTCGGCCTCCCACAGCACCTGCGCCTTGCGCTCGTCGGCGAACGCGATCCGGTAATCGAGCCGGAAGCCGCCGCTGCGAGCGGCGGCGGCGGTGAGCATCCGCCACATCGCGCCGGGCTCGGCGCCTCGCAAGTCGGGGAACACCGGGTCGCTGAACGACGCCTGGGGGTGGTAGCAGGCCGCCATCGCCGCGCCGTCGAGCGCGGCAAAGGCGTCGTAGAAGCGTCGGATCAGCGTCTCGGACATGCGCGCGAAGGCGTCCGCGTCGGCGTCGATGGCACGGGGGGGCGGGCGCTCAGCCGTGATGGCTGAGTGCCGACGAGACCAGCCTGGCGGTGATGTCGACGATCGGGATGACCCGCTCGTAGGCCATCCGCGTCGGGCCGATCACGCCCAGCGTGCCGACGATGCGGCCATCCGACTCGTACGGGGCGACGACGACGCTGATCTGGTCCATCGGGACCAGCTCGGACTCGCCGCCGATGAAGATCTGCACGCCCTGCGCGCGACTGGACGCATCGAGCAGCTGCACCAGGCTGGTCTTCTTGTCGAACAGTTCGAACAGCCGGCGCAGGCGCTCCATGTTGTCGGTGAGGTCGGCCACGCCCATCAGGTTGCGCTCGCCCGAGATGACGACCGGCTCGGCCTCCTCGGTCAGCGCGCGGTTGCTCGCCTCGACCGCCTTGTGCATCAGGCCCGTGATGTCGTCGCGCAGCGAGGCGAGCTCGGAGTGCAGGCGGCCGCGAATGCTCTCGAAGTCGAGCCCGGCAAAGTGCGTGTTGATGTAGTTGGCCGCCTCGACCAGCTGCGACGGCGTGTAGTCGCGTTCGGTCGACAGGATGCGGTTCTGGACGTCGCCCTCGGGCGTGACGATGATCAGCAGGATCCGGCGGTCGGAGAGCCGCAGGAACTCGACCTGGCGGAACAGCGACGCGCGGCGCGGCGTCATGACGACGCCGGCGAAATGCGAGAGGTTCGACAGCAGCGAAGCGGCGGCCGACAGCAGCCGCTGCGGCTCGTCGGCCTGCAGCCGGCCCTGGATGGCCCGGGTCTGCTCGCCCTCGAGCGGCTCGACGGTGAGCAGGGTGTCGACGAACAAGCGGTAGCCGCGCGGCGTCGGGACGCGGCCGGCCGACGTGTGCGGGCTGGCGATGAGACCGAGCTCCTCGAGGTCGGCCATCACGTTGCGGATCGTGGCCGGCGACAGGTCGAGCCCGGAATACCGCGACAGCGTGCGGGAACCCACCGGCGTCCCGTCGGCGATGTAGCGCTCGATCAGGGTCTTCAGCAGGGTCTGTGCACGCGCATCCAGCATGCCCCCATTGTATGGGCAGTCGGCACGGACGCAAGTCGTTCGGGTCGACCGGACGGCTCGGCCGGGCGCCCCGGCTCGCCGCCGGCGGCTTGTGCTCTAATCGCTGCGATGAAGAGCCGATTCAACCGCGTGGCGCTGGTCAGCCGCCCGCAGACCGAGAGCGTCGGGGGAACCGTGCGCGAGATCGCCGCGTTCCTGCGCGCGCGCGGCGTCTCGGTGCTGGTCGAAGAACGCTCGGCGGTGCTGCTGGGTGCGTCCGAGCTCGAGACGGCGAGCCTGGAGCGGATCGGCCACGAGGCCGACCTCGCGATCGCGATCGGCGGCGACGGCACGATGCTCGGGGCCGCACGCGCGCTCGCCCCGCACGAGGTGCCGCTGGTGGGCATCAACCACGGCCGGCTCGGCTTCATCACCGACATCGGGCTCGACAGCTGGCGCCAGGCGCTGTCGTCGATCCTCGAAGGCCACTACGCGTCCGAGGAACGCACGCTGCTCACCGCGCGCGTCGTGCGCGGCCAGGAAGTCGTCTGGACCGAGCTGGCGCTGAACGACGTGGTCGTCAACCGGTCGTCGCGCACCGGCATGATCGAGCTGCAGGTGCACGTCGACGACCTGTACATGTACAGCCAGCGCGCCGACGGCCTGATCGTGGCAACGCCCACCGGCTCGACCGCCTATGCGCTGTCGGCCAACGGCCCCATCCTGCACCCGCAGATCAAGGGGATCGTGCTGGTGCCGGTGGCGCCGCAGTCGCTGTCGAACCGCCCGATCACGCTGCCCGACGACGTGACGATCACGATCCGCGTCGTCGAGGGTCGCGAGCCGCGCGTGGCCGGCGACATGCAGGTGTTCAGCGACCTGCAGGTCGGCGACGACATCATCGTCCAGCGCGCCGCGTTCACCACCACCTTCCTGCACCCGCCGGGCTACAGCTACTTCGCCACGCTGCGCGGCAAGCTCAACTGGCACGAGCTGCCGCACCTGCAGACGATCCAGCGCTGAACGCGGGCGCCCCCGACCGACCCGTCCCTGCACGCCGATCCCGATGCTGCTCAGCCTTCGCCTCGAAGACTTCGTGATCGTCGACTCGGCCGAACTCGAATTCGGCCCCGGATTCACGGTGCTCTCCGGCGAGACCGGCGCCGGCAAGTCGATCCTGATCGACGCGCTGAGCCTCGCGATGGGCGGGCGCGCCGACGCCGGGGTGGTGCGCGAAGGCCGCCCGCGCGCCGATATCGCGGCCGAGTTCCGCAGCGACGCGGCGCTCGACGCCTGGCTGGCCGAACGCGAACTGCAGGGCGACGCCGGCACGGTGCTGCTGCGCCGGCTGGTCGACGCCGACGGGCGCTCGCGTGCGCTGGTCAACGGCCATCCGGCCACGGCGGCGCTGCTGCGCGAGATCGGCGAGCGGCTGGTCGACATCCACGGCCAGCACGCGTCGCAGTCGCTGCTGCGCGCCGACGGACAGCGGCAGCTTCTCGACGGCTATGCCGGGCTCGACGCCGACAGGCTGGTGCTCGCCGAAGCCTGGACGGCCTGGCGTGCGCTGCAACGCGACCTCGAAGCCGCCGAATCGGGGCAGCGCGAGCTCGCGCTCGAGCGCGAGCGCCTGGCCTGGCAGGCGGGCGAGCTCGAACGCCTGCGGCTCGCGCCGGGCGAATGGGAGCAACTGAACGAAGAACAGAAGCGGCTCGCGCACGCCGCCTCGCTGATCGAGGGTACGCGGGGCGCCGCCGACGCGCTCGTCGACAGCGACGACGCGCTGGCGCCGCGCCTGCACCAGCAGCTGCAGCGCCTGCGCCCGCTCGCGGCGATCGACGCGGCGCTGCAGGAAGCCGTCGAGCTGCTCGACAGCGCCGCCATCCAGATCGACGAAGCCGCGTCCACGCTGGCCGGCTACGCCGAACGCGTCGACCTCGACCCTGAGCGGCTCCAGCAGGCCGAGCAGCGCATCGGCGCCATCTTCGAGGCGGCACGGCGCCTTCGGATGCCGCCCGAATCGATTCCCGCCACGCTCGACTCGATCCGCGCCCGCCTCGGCGAACTCGACGCGGCCCAGGACGTCGAGGGCCTGCGCGCCAGGACAGCGGCCGCGCGGGCGCGCTACGACGCACTCGCCGCGCAGCTGTCTGCCGCGCGACGCAAGGCAGCACGGCGCCTGGCCGACGGCGTCTCGCGCCACATGGCCGCACTGGGCATGGCCGGCGGCAAGCTCGCCGTCGCCTTCGAGACAGGCGAGCCGACGGCCTCGGGCACCGACGCGATCGAGTTCCGCGTGGCGGCGCACGCCGGCGCGACGCCGCGACCGCTGGCCCGGGTGGCCTCGGGCGGCGAGTTGTCGCGCATCGGTCTCGCGATCGCCGTGCTGGCGGCGCAGGCCAACCCGGTGCCGACGCTGATCTTCGACGAAGCCGATGCCGGCGTCGGCGGCGCGGTCGCCGACGCGGTCGGCGAGCTGATGCGCCGGCTGGGCGGCGACCGCCAGGTCCTGTGCGTGACGCACCTGCCGCAGGTGGCCGCGAAGGCGCACCATCATTTCCGGGTCAGCAAGGACAGCGTGGACGGGCGCGCCGTCAGCCGCATCGAGGCGCTCGATCGCGGCGCCCGCGTCGAGGAGATCGCGCGGATGCTGGGCGGCGCCGAGATCACCGCAACCACCCGCAAGCACGCGCGCGAGATCCTCGCGCAGGCCTGAGCGCAAACCGCGCCCGGCGCCCTCAGCCGCGCCGATACACGCAGTCGGGCTTGGTGCAGTTTCCGTACAGCGCCAGCGCGTGCTCCTGGAGCGAGAAGCCGCGGTCCTTCGCGATCTTCTGCTGGCGCTTCTCGATCTCGGCGTCGTAGAACTCTTCGACGCGGCCGCACTGCAGGCAGACCAGGTGGTCATGGTGCTGCCCCTGCTCGAGCTCGAACACGGCCTTGCCGGACTCGAAGTTGCTGCGCTTGAGCAGCCCGGCCTGCTCGAACTGGGTCAGCACGCGGTAGACCGTGGCGAGCCCGATCTCCTGGTTCTCGGCGATGAGCTCGCGATAGACGTCCTCGGCACTCATGTGCCGCTGCTTGCCGTTCTGGAAGATTTCCAGGATCTTCAGGCGAGGCAGGGTCGCCTTCAGACCCATGTTCTTCAGTTCGCTGGTGACGGACATGCGGCTCGACCCGGGCTGGAGAAGTCCCGTCGTATGATAACGGTTTTCAACTGCAACGAGTCGCGACCGGCACCATGAACGAGGTTTCTGCCCAGCGCCACCGGCCAACGGCCGGCCAGCGCCGCTTGCAGCCGGCGCGCGCCGCCTGGTGGGTGCCCGCGGCGCTCGTGGCCGCGCTCGTCGCCGGCGGCTGCGCCCCGCGCGACCCGAACCGAAGCGGCCTGCTGCAGCCGTACCGCACCGACCTGCCGCAGGGCAACTACCTGACCCAGCAGACGCTGGACCAGGTCAAGGAGGGCATGACGCGCGAGCA
>CALMSQ010000302.1:0-5807 GCA_937872345.1 uncultured Burkholderiales bacterium
TAGTGCAGCGGCGCGTCGGCGTGCGCGCCGGTGTGCGTCGACAGCGTGAGCCGCGAGACGTTGACCGGCGAGCCGGCGCCGATCGACCAGATGCGCTCGATCGAGAACGGCGTGTCGCCGGGCCACACCGGCGTGCCGGCGTGAATCGCTGGGCTGATGTCGTAGATCAAGGTGCTGGCGACCGGTCCCGGAAAAGGTTGCGTGCGGCGACGTCCGAAATACTTTAGACTTAAAGTAATTCCGCGGCAAGCGGCGGCGGATCCAACCAGGCGAAGGGGCATCGAGATGCGCATCGACGTGATCGGCGGCGGGGCCGCGGGACTCTACTCGGCGATCCTCCTGAAAAAGTCGTTTCCGACGGCGAACATCCAGGTCGTCGAGCGCAACCGGCCCGACGACACCTTCGGCTTCGGTATCGTGCTCTCGGACGAGACGCTGGGCAACCTCCGCGACGCCGACGAGCCGACGCACCGCGAGATCGCCGCCAACTTCGCCTACTGGGACGACATCTACGTCCAGTACAAGGGGCAGGTGCTGAAGTCTTCGGGACACGGCTTCTCCGGCATCCGGCGGCTCACGCTGCTGCAGATCCTGCAGCGGCGCGCCGACGAACTCGGCATCGAGGTGCGCTACGAGACCGAGGACCCCGGCGTCCACGCGCATCTCGGCGCCGACCTGGTGGTCGCGGCCGACGGCATCAACAGTGCGGTGCGCGAGGGCTGGAAGGACCACTTCGCGCCCAGCGTCGACCTGCGCACCAACCGCTTCGTCTGGCTCGGCGCGAAGATGGACCTGCCCGGCTTCTACTACAGCTTCCGCGAGGGGGTGGGCGGCATCTGGAACATGCACGCCTACCAGTACACGCCCGGCGAGAGCACGATCGTCATCGAGACCACCAACGAGGCGTTCCTGGCGTCGGGGCTCGGCATCCAGGACGAGGCGGCGACGGTGAAGCTGGTCGAGAAGATCTTCGCCGACGACCTGAACGGCGCGCGCGTGCTCGCCAACCGGTCCTTCTGGCGGCAGTTCCCGACGATCACCTGCCGCACCTGGCGCCACCGCGACGGCGAGACGCCGTTCGTGCTGCTGGGCGACGCCGCGCACACGGCGCACTTCACGATCGGGTCGGGCACCAAGCTCGCGCTCGAGGACGCGATCGCGCTGAACAAGGCGATGGTCGAGCACGTGCGCGCGGGCGCCGGCGCGGCGCGGGCGGCGCAGGTCGACGCGGCGCTGGCGGCCTACGAGGAGGCGCGCCGCGACGAGGTGGGGCGCATCCAGCACTCGGCCAACGTCTCGCTGGTCTGGTTCGAGAACGTGCGTCGCTTCTGGCACATGGCGCCCACGCAATTCCACGTGTCGCTGCTCACGCGCAGCAAGCAGATCACCTACGAGAACCTGCGGCTGCGCGACGCCGGCGTGGTCGAGGAGGCCACCGAGTGGTGGAACCGCGACCAGGCGAAGCGGCTCGGCATCGCCACCGCCGGCCGGCCCGCCTGGATCGACGCGCCGCCGATGTTCGCGCCGTTCCGGTTGCGCGAGATGTGGGTTCCGAACCGGGTGGCCGTGTCGCCGATGGCGCAGTACTCGGCGGTCGACGGCGTGCCGGGCGACTGGCACCTGGTGCACTACGGTTCGCGCGCGCTCGGCGGCGCCGGACTGGTCTTCGTCGAGATGACCTGCGTGTCGCCGGAGGGCCGCATCACCCCCGGATGCACCGGGCTTTGGAACGACGAGCAGGCGCAGGCGTTCGCGCGGATCGTCGACTTCGTCCACGCGAACACTCAGTCGAAGATCTGCATGCAGATCGGCCACGCCGGCCGCAAGGGGTCGACGCAGGTCGGCTGGGAGGAGGCGGACTGGCCGATCGACGAGTCGCGCGGCCAGCGCAACTGGCCGCTGCTGTCGCCGTCGCCGCTGCCCTATCGCGACGGCGTCAACCAGGTCCCGCGCGAAATGACCCGCGAGGACATGGACGAGGTCATCGAGCAGTTCTGCCGATCGGCGATCCTCGCCGACCGCGCCGGTTTCGACATGCTCGAGCTCCACATGGCCCACGGCTACCTGCTGGCGAGCTTCCTGTCGCCGATCACCAACTGCCGCCGCGACGCCTATGGCGGGTCGCTCGCCAACCGGCTGCGCTTCCCGCTCGAGATGTTCGAGGCCGTGCGCGCCGTGTGGCCGCGCGCCAAGCCGATGAGCGTGCGCGTCTCGGCGACCGACTGGATTCCCGGCGGCACGACCGGCGCCGACACCGTCGAGGTGGCCCGCGCGATGAAGGCCGCGGGCTGCGACCTGATCGACGTCTCGACCGGCCAGACCGACCCGGCCTCGAAGCCGGTGTACGGCCGGATGTACCAGGCGACCTTCTCCGAGCAGGTGCGCCTGGAGGCCGGCATCGCGACGATGGCCGTCGGCGCGATCACGTCGGCGGACCAGGTCAACACGCTGCTGATCTCCGGGCGTGCCGACCTGGTCGCGCTGGCCAGGCCGCATCTCGCCGATCCGTATTTCACGTTGCACGCCGCGGCCGACTACGACTTCCGCGGCGTCGGCTGGCCGGTCCAGTATCACACCGGCGCCACGCAGCTGTACACGACGGTGCGGCGCGCCAGGGAGGAGGCCGCGCGCAAGGCGCAGATGCTCGCCGAACGCGGGCATTGAGCGGGGGCCGGCGCGCAAGCACGTACACTTCGCGGATGTTCGCGGCCTTCAACGACCTGATCGAGCGGCGCATCGACGAGGCGCGCCGGCGCGGCGCCTTCGACGACCTGCCGGGCAGCGGGCGGCCGCTCGAGCTCGACGACGACCGGCTCGTGCCCGGGGAACTGCGCGTGGCCTGGCGCATCCTGAAGAACGCCGGGTTCGTGCCGCCCGAGGTCGAAGCGCTGCGCGACATCGATGCGCTGCTCGGCCGGGCGCTCGACGACGAGACGGCGCCGGGCGTGCAGCCGCGCGGCGGCCCGGATACGGCCGCGAGCCGCGACGCCGGCGACGGCGCTGGCGACGGGCGCCGCGCCCGCCGGCTGGTTGCGCTGGCGATCGCGCTCGAGCAGCGCGGCGCGCGGCTGACCAGCGGTGCGGCGCTCGAGTACCGGCGCGCGTTCCTCGACAAGCTCGCGCGCAGCTGAGCGCGGCGAACCTTCCGGAGGCGTCGCGATGGACAAGCAGGTGGCGGTGCTCGCAGGCGGGTGCTTCTGGTGCCTCGAGGCGGTGTTCCTCGAGGTGAAGGGCGTGCTGTCGGTCGAGTCGGGCTATTGCGGCGGTACGCTGCCGGACCCGACCTACGAGGAAGTCTGCAGCGGTCGCACCGGCCACGCCGAGGCGGTGCGAATCGAGTTCGACGCCGGGCGCGTCGCCTACCGCGAGCTGCTCGGCATCTTCTTCGGCATCCACGATCCGACCACGCTCGACCGCCAGGGCCACGACGTCGGGTCGCAGTACCGCTCGGCGATCTTCGTCGTCGACGACGCGCAACGCGGCGAGGCGACGGCGATGATCGAACGGCTCGAGCGCGAGTCGGTCTTCGACGCGCCGATCGTCACGCGGGTGGAGCCGCTCGGTCACTGGTACCCGGCCGAGCCCTATCACCAGCGCTACTTCGAGCGCAACCCGCACCAGGGCTACTGCAGGGCGGTCGTGGCGCCCAAGGTGGCGAAGTTCCGCCAGCGGTTCGCGGCACTGCGAGGCTGAACCGTGCGTGAACCCAGCGCAATCAACGCGGGGCTCGGTTAGACTCGACGGGTCATCGTCGAGGGGAAACACCATGCGTCGAATCATCCAGGTCGTGGGCGCGATCGTGCTGGCGATCGGACTGTCGGGATGCGGCTACAACCAGATCCAGTCCGCCGACGAAGCGACCAAGTCGGCCTGGTCCGAGGTGATCAACCAGTACCAGCGGCGTGCCGACCTGATTCCGAACCTGGTCAACACGGTGAAGGGCTTCGCCGACCAGGAGCGCGACGTGCTCACCGCCGTCACCGAGGCGCGCTCGCGCGTCGGCCAGATCAAGGTCGACCCGACCAATCCCGAGTCGCTCAAGCAGTTCGAGCAGGCACAGGCCGGGCTGGGTAGCGCGCTGTCGCGCCTGCTGGTGGTCACCGAGAACTATCCGCAGTTGAAGTCGGACGCCAACTTCCGCGACCTTCAGGCCCAGCTCGAGGGCACCGAGAACCGCATCGCGGTCGCGCGCAAGCGCTACATCGACTCGGTGCAGCAGTACAACGTGCTGGTGCGACAGTTCCCGGTGAACCTGACCGCCATGGTGTTCGGCTACGCGGCCAAGCCGCAGTTCACGGTCGAGAACGAGGCGGCGATCGCCAAGCCGCCGGCCGTGAACTTCGACCGGCCGGCAAGCGCCCCGAAATGAGCGTTCGCGGGCGGCTGCGCCTTCGCGGCGCGGCGACGCGAGGCGCGACGTCGTGAGCCGCGCGCCGTGAACGTGCCACTTCGCGTCGCGACCGCGCTGCTGCTGTGGCTCGGCCTGGCGCTGGCCGGCCTGGCGCAGACTCTGCAGCCGGTGCCGCCGCTCACCGGAAGGGTGGTCGACCTCACCGGCACGCTGTCCCCCGCGCAGAAGCAGGCACTCGAGAGCCAGCTCGAAGCGATCGAGCGGCGCAAGGGCTCGCAGGTGGCGATCCTGGTCGTCGCCACCACGCAACCCGAGGCGATCGAGCAGTTCAGCATCCGCGTCGTCGAGGCCTGGAAGCTCGGCCGCGGCGAGGTCGACGGCAAGCGCGTCGACGACGGCGTGCTGCTCCTGGTCGCCAAGGACGATCGCAAGGTGCGCATCGAGGTCGGCTACGGGCTCGAGGGCGCGATTCCCGACGCGTACGCGCGCCGCATCATCGCCGAGACGATCGCCCCGCACTTCCGGCAGGGCGATTTCGCGGGAGGGTTGCAGGCGGCGGTGGCCGACATCGGCCGGCTGATCGAAGGCGAGCCGCTGCCGCCGGCGTGGTCGGAGCCGACCGGGCAGGGCGACGGCGGGTCCGACAACTGGCTCGCCATCGTGCTGGGTGTATTCATCGTCGCCGTGGTCGTCCGGCAGGTGCTGGGCCGCGTGCTCGGCTCGACCGTGGGCGGCACCCTGGGCGGCGCGACGGCCTGGGTGCTCGGGGCGCCGCTTCTGCTCGCGGGCATCGGCGGCTTCCTGTTGTTCCTGATGCTGCTCTCGATGTCCGGCGGGTCGATGGGGCGGGTCGGCCGCCACACGTGGCGCTCGGGGCCCGGAGGTTTTCCGGGCGGCTTCGGCGGCGGCGGCGGCGGCTTCGGCGGGGGGGGGGGGGGGCTTCGCGGGGGGGGGGGGGGGGTTTGGGGGGGCGGGGCGTTCGGGGGGGGGGGGTGGGGGGGGGGGGGCGCCCGCGGGGGGCGCGGGGGGCCGGGGGGTTGGGGGGGGGGTTTGGGGGGGGGGGGGGGGGGGTTGGGGGGGGGGGGGGGGGGGGGCGGGGGGGGCGGGGGCGGTTTCGGCGGCGGCGGCGCTTCGGGAGGCTGGTGATGGCCGGCAGCAAGCTCGCACGCACGTTCTCGCACCTCGGCAGCGACGCCCGCTCGGTGCGGCGGGCCTTCGACGACACCCTGCTCACACGCATCGAGGAAGCGATCGCGCGCAGCGAACGCGGGCATGCGGCCGAAGTGCGCATCGCGATCGAGGCGTCGCTTCCACTGCGCGATGTCTTGCGCGGGCGCACGCCGCGCGAGCGCGCCCTCGAAGTCTTCGGGGCGCTCGGCGTCTGGGATACCGCCGCCAACAATGGCGTGCTGCTCTACGTGCTCTGGGCCGATCGCGCGGTCGAGATCGTCGCCGA
>CALMSQ010000303.1:0-5813 GCA_937872345.1 uncultured Burkholderiales bacterium
ACCTACGCCGGAACGCCCGAATCTCACCTCGGCATCGTGGGGCGCAACTTCCGCGTGCCGATCATCATGACGCTGACCCTCGAGGGGGCGGAGTCCATTCCCGACGGCACGCCGCTGTTGATGGAGTGCGACGGCAAGCTGGGCCGCGTCTATGCGAAGATGGAAGTGAAAGCGGGGGCGCAGCAAGCGCCTGCGGATCAGTCGCCCGGGTCGACGCTCGGGTAATTGCCGAATCCGGCCGGCTTCCGGTCCTGGCCGGACCGCCGCCGGAGCCCCAACGCTCGAAGGAGCGACAAGCGCGGCGCGATGCCGCCATGCGACAAACATGCTTACCGAAACTGAATTCCTCGTCTTCAATGCGGTCTATTTGAAGAAGATGGTCGCTGCACCGCAGATCGTCGAAATGACGGGCATAGGGGCGGACGACGTCGCGCGCTGTCTCGAGGACGCGACGACGCGGGGTTGGGTAATGGATATGGGCGCCGACGGCGTGATGGTGCTCGACGACGGCGCCGCTGAGGTGTTGAAGCACTACGCCGAGGCCTATGTCCAACAGCGCAAAGATCCGGCGATGACCGCCTGGTACCACGGCTTCGAGGCGCTGAACATGCGCTTCATCGCCGCGGTGACGCAATGGCAGGAGAGCGACGGGGACTCGACCGCCGAGCGCCGACTGCTGCAAGCGGCCGAACGGCTGGCCAAGGACATCGCGCTGCTGATGCCGGCGATCCCCCGCTATGCGGGCTACGTCGGCCGTCTGGAGAGCAGCATGGAAAAGGTCGACTTGGGCGAACGTGACTTCGTCTGCAACCCGACCGTGGACTCGGTGCACAACGTCTGGTTCGAATTCCACGAGGACATCCTCACGGTGCTCGGGCGCAAGCGCGATACGACGTGAACGTACGCGCCGCCGATGCTGCGCAATGGCGCCGCGCCGATGCCGCAGGGCCGCCGCTGCGCTTCCGTCCAGCGGGCGCGGCGGGGCCGGGCGGCGCTGCATGGACGTACACTGCGGTTCGTACGGAGACCGCTTGTTGACGCGGGAGCCGCGCGGCATGGCGTGAAGGCATGCGCTCCGTGCATGCGGCCGCTTCGATGCGGGCGAAGAGCTGTGCTCAGGTTCACGGCAACCGATGGAAGGGGACGATCATGACCGATGCCCTGCGCGGGGCGGCGCTGGGGCTGGTAGAGACGATCGGCAAGACTGCCGGGATTCACGCTGCCGACGCGATGGTGAAGGCGGCGAACGTGACCCTGCAGACGGCGCAGCAGCCGGGCGGCGGCATCATCACGGCGATCGTGTGGGGCGAGATGGGCGCGGTGCGCGCGGCTGGCGCGACCGCGAAGGGTACCGTCGGAAAGGTTTGCGCCGCGCACGTGATTCCCCGGCCGCACGAAGAGGTCGAAGACATTATCGAGCGGTCCTGCGTGCGCTGAAGGACGGAGCAGTCGATGCACCGGGCAAAGCGCAGCAAACACTTGGCCGTCGTGCCGCCTTCGGCTGGCGAGGCTTTGCCGGACCCTTGGCCGCACCTTGCTCCCAGCCCCGAGCCGGCCCTGCAGATCGGCGGCGCCCTGCGGGCGGTGGCCGACGCCGCGCTCGGCGGCGATCAACGGGTGAAGGAGGTGGCGGCAGCGTGCTTCGCCGCCGCGCTTGGCGGTTGCGGCGTGGCCGTGATCGAACGCGTGGGCGCAGGTTGGTGCCGCGCCAGTGAGAATGCGTGCGGGCCGGGTGAACTCATTGCTGAGCTTCCGACGTCGGTCGCGACGTCGGGCGACATTTCCGTGCTGCCGGGTATAGGCACCTTCGTGCCGGTGAATCCGGGGATGGGCGTCCTGGCGGATTGCCAGCTCGTCGACGCGGACCGGGCCCAGGTGCTGCGCTGTCTTGCGATCGGCTTCGAACTCGCGCTCACCGCGGCAAACCAGTATCGCGTCACGAGGGACGCGATGGAAGAGATCGACAGCCTGCAGCAGGTCGCCAGGCGCATTCTGTCCGCATCCGAACTGGACGAGGTGCTGTTCTCGATCGCGCGAGAGACGGTCCGGCTCCTTGGCGCGGACATCGGCGGGGTGTTTCTTCGAGACGGCGACGAGCTCGTGATGCGCAGTTGCGTCGGCAACGACACGCTGGACATCGATCGGCTCAGGATGAAGCGTGGACAGGGCCTTGCAGGGCGCGTTCTAGAGACCGGGCGCCCGTGCAAGGTCGACGACTACCTCGCCAGCGATCAGGTCAGCCGCGACTACTTCTGGCTCGTTCGCGACGAGCAAATCCGCTGCGCGGTGGGCGCGCCGCTGCTTGCGCGAGAAGGCGTGATCGGCGTGCTCGAGGTTTGGCGCCGACGCGACGTGCCGTTCACCGATCAGGACGAGAAGCGCGTCGCCGCGCTCGCCAATCTGACGGCGATCGCGGTCCAGAATGCCCGGCTGTACGAAAGCCAGAAGGCCGCAGTGCAGCAGCTCACACAGACCAACGAGAGTCTGCGCCAGCAGCACGAGGTCGTGCGTGTGTCGGCACAACTCCAGGACGACGTCATCGGCGCCCTACTGGACGGCGGCGGCGTCACGGCGATCGCGCGGATCGTCGCCCGCCATGCCGGTGTGGAGGTCGCGATCCTGGGGACCGATCTCGGGGTAATGGCTGCCTATCCGACGCAGGTCTCGAACCGCGACTGGCTTGAGCCGGTGGAGACCGCCGTGCGGCTGTTCCCCGGGTACGCCAGCAACACCAGCGTGACATCCCGAGAGCGCGATGGCTGGCTCTCGCTGCGTCCGATAGTTGCTGGCGGGGACCGGGTTGGCTGGGTATGCATGCGCTCGAACAGTGAGCCGGCCGAGATGCAAGAAGCCGCGAGCCGCCAAGGAGCGGTCGCTAGCGCGCTGTATTGCCTTGAGCAGCGTGCTGCAAGCGTCGCCCGGGCATCCGCTCTCGGCGCGTTGATGTGGGACTTGCTGGAGGGCACGCCGCCGGTCAGGCAATCCGCGCTCGAGCGCTTGGCAGAGTTCCACATCGACCTGCGGGGTCCGCACCGCGTCGTCCATTGCACCATCGAGGGCTTGGCCGAGACGGCGCGCGGCGAGGGTTGGAACATGGACACGGTGCAGCGCAAGCAGCGCGACGTGCGAGAAGCGAGCGAGCGAGCGCTGAGCGCTGCGGGACTGAAGCTGGCGTCCTCCCGTGGTGATCTGATCGTTGCGATCATCCCAGCGCTGGACGCCGCGCAGGTGACGCGGCAGCTCAAGTCGCTGAACGCGGAGATCCTGGCGAGGGACAAGGTCAGAACGTTCTGGGGCGTCAGCGCTCCATTCGACTCGCCGTCGCAGCTGTCGAACGCCAACCAGGAGGCCAAGTGTGCCGCGCTGGCCGTTGGGAAGCTGGGCACGGCGCAGAGCCCGGTGGTGATTCACGAGCATCTGGGCGTGTTGACGTTGTTATTGAATGGTGGCGGTATTGCCGAGGGGCACGACCTTCGCAAGTACGTCGACCGCATGCTGGGCCCGATGCTCAAGTACGACTCCGCGCACCATGGCGTCCTGGCGAAGACGATCCGGTCCTATCTGGACAACGATTGTTCGCTGAAGCTGACGGCGCTGCAGCTTTTCGTCCACGAGAAGACCGTCCGCTACCGTCTTGCCCAGTTCGAGGAGCTGACGGGCGTCGACTTGCGCCGCCACCGCGAACGGATGTCGGTCGACCTAGCGTTGCTGATGCACGACTTCGCGACCCGGTCGGCCGGCGTAGCAGGCAAAGGGGCGGGCTGACCACGCGCGGCGAAGTCGCCGTGCTGCGAGACGGCCACAAAGATGGCGACACCAGCCCGTCGGGCGCACGGCGTTCAGCTGTGCGCGACTTGCCATTCTTTGCACCCGACGCGCTCGTGTGCCGCGGTGATATGGGCGCCGATGGCACGCGCCGCGCCATCGGCATCACCTCGAGCGATGGCTTCCAGCACCGCGGCATGTTCATTCCACACATCGCGCGCCACTTCACGGTGCTGCAACACTTCACCCATGGACCGCCGCAGGTGCTGCCAGTGGGCCTGCATCGACTGAACCACGAGCGGATTCCCGCTGGCCTGGTAGATCCACTCGTGAAAGTCCACGTCTGCCAGAAGTGCGGCGTGCGCGTCGCCTGCAGCTGCAACCTTCCGGCCGAACTGAACGATAGCCTTGCCGGCGGTGACCTGCCCCTTCGTCGCGCGTACTGCAGCCAGCGAAGCCGCCAGCGGCTCCAAGGCCGAGCGCAGCTCGAAGATCGCGTCAAAGCGGGCGCGGTCGACGGGCGCCACTTGGAGCCCACGTCTTCCGCGGTCTACCAAGAAGCCTTGCACTTTGAGCTGACTCAGCGCAGTCAACACCGGCTGGCGAGACACCTGCAGCTTCTCCGCGAGTTCATCCTGCCGCACCGGGTCTCCTGGCGCCAGAACCCCCTCGCAGATCGCGTCCAGGATCTTCTCGTAGACCTGTTCGACGAGCGGCTTGGTGCGCTGAAGGGATTCGATGCTCATGGCGCCTGCATTATCGCTGCGATCTAGGGTAAATACCGCATGTCGCATGTCGCATGTCGCATACGATAAGCGCATTCTCAGCGACTTGCAACCTTCTTCATCGGAAACAACAGCTCGCCATGGACCAAACCCCGATTCGCGTTCTTCTCGCCAAAGTCGGCCTCGACGGCCATGACCGAGGCGTCAAGGTCGTCGCTCGCGCGCTGCGCGACGCCGGCATGGACGTCATCTACTCCGGCCTTCATCGCACGCCCGAAGAGGTGGTCAACACCGCCATCCAGGAGGACGTGGACGTGCTGGGCGTGAGCCTCCTGTCCGGCGTGCAGCTCACGGTTTTCCCCAAGATCTTCAAGCTCCTGGACGAGAGAGGCGCTGGCGACTTGATCGTGATCGCCGGTGGCGTGATGCCGGACGAGGACGCCGCAGCCATCCGCAAACTGGGCGTGCGCGAGGTGCTCCTGCAGGACACGCCGCCGCAGGCCATCATCGACTCGATCCGCTCCTTGGTCGCCGCGCGCGGCGCCCGCTGACCTTGGAGGCACACCATGGAAGAGTGGAACTTTCCGGTCGAGTATGACGAGAACTACTTGCCGCCGGCCGACAGCCGGTACTGGTTTCCGCGACGCGAAACGATGCCGGCGGCGGAGCGTGACAAGGCCATCCTCGGTCGCCTCCAGCAGGTGTGCCAGTACGCATGGGACACCTCGCCGTTCTACCGGCGCAAGTGGGAGGAAGCCAACTTCCACCCCAGCCAACTGAAGTCGTTGGAGGACTTCGAGACGCGCGTGCCGGTGATCAAGAAGACGGATCTTCGCGAATCGCAGGCCGCCCACCCGCCGTTTGGCGACTACGTGTGCGTGCCCGATTCCGAAATCTTCCACGTCCACGGAACCAGCGGCACCACCGGGCGCCCGACCGCTTTCGGCATCGGTCGGGCCGACTGGCGCGCCATCGCCAACGCGCACGCCCGGATCATGTGGGGCATGGGGATCCGCCCGGGCGACCTGGTCTGCGTCGCAGCCGTTTTCAGCCTCTATATGGGTAGCTGGGGTGCGCTGGCCGGCGCGGAGCGGTTGCGCGCCAAGGCCTTTCCCTTCGGCGCCGGCGCGCCCGGCATGAGTGCCCGCCTGGTGCAATGGCTCGACACCATGAAGCCGGCGGCCTTCTACGGCACGCCAAGCTACGCGATCCATCTCGCTGAGGTGGCGCGCGAGGAGAAGCTGAATCCGCGCGACTTCGGTCTGAAGTGCCTGTTCTTCAGCGGTGAGCCGGGCGCTTCGGTGCCTGGCGTCAAGGACCGAA
>CALMSQ010000304.1:0-2412 GCA_937872345.1 uncultured Burkholderiales bacterium
GACCGCCAGCGCCTTCTCGACCAGGTAGCCGGTGACGAACTCGAGCGCCTTCGCGTCGGCCAGCGCCCGCGCGGCCTCGTCGGCCGAGGTGCCGCCCAGGTGCCACCAGAGCCAGGCGACGAAGACGAACGAGACCGCGACCCAGACCAGCGACCAGATGATGGCCTCTCGCATCGTGACGGCGTGCGCGCCCTGGCGGCGCATGGCGAGGAAGTCGATCGCGAGGGCGACGAGCACGAAGGCCGCGAACAGCGACCACAACAGCGGGGTACCGATGGAGATCATCGAGGGAACCTTGCTCCTCCGGCCTGGCAGGGGCCGGATGACGGATGGGTCGAAGGTCCTCGCTGGTCTTGCCGTTCGCGGGCGCGCGAGCGCCCGGGGTCGCGGCACCGGGCGGGCGGTCGATTGCCGGGTCGACCGACGCCGTAGTGACGATGCCGCGGCGCTGGAATCGGAATTCCGCGCCGGCTACTCCCCTGGAGAGGAGCGCGAATTGAAGCAGCCGTGTCGCTGGCGGTCAACGAAAGCCCCGCGCGGGCGGGGGACTTGGGCCCCGCGGCGCGGGCCCCGCGCCTACTGCGGGTCGCTGGCCGCCGCAGAATCGAGGAACAGCGCCGGGTCGACCATCGCGCGGTTCAGGCTGACCGACCAGTGCAGGTGAGGGCCGGTCACGCGGCCGGTAGCGCCGACCTCGCCGATGCGCTCGCCGGCGGCGACGACGTCGCCGGTCTTCACTGCGACGGCGTTCAGGTGGCAATACATCGTCAGCAGGCCGCCGCCGTGGTCGAGCCAGATCGTGTTGCCGTTGAAGAAGTAGTCGCCGACGTCGATCACGCGGCCGGCGGCTGCGGCGACGACGGGCGCGCCGGTGGTCGCCGCGATGTCCATGCCGCTGTGCGGATTGCGCGGCTGGCCGTTGAAGATGCGGCGCAGGCCGAACGAGCTCGAGCGCTGCCCGGCGGTGGGCTGGAGCAACCGTAGCGACGTCGGCACGGCGTCGCTTCGCGTCGCGACCACTGCGGCCAGGTGGACGCGCTCGCGCTCGTAGCGCGCGAGGTCCTCGGCGGACAGGTCGACCTTGCCGGGCGCCACGCGCAGTCGCTGTTCGGCGTAGCGCACCGGTTCGATGACGAGAGGCAGGCGCACCTCGGCCTGGTCGGGGCGTCGAACCGCGACGTGCCGCACGCCGGGCTGGGCGGCGAGCGCGATGCCCACGACCGCGGTCCAGCGCTGCGGATCGCCGACGACCAGCACCGGTACGTCTTCCAGCGTGACGCGCGGCGGCTCGCTGGATGCGCCGAGGTCGACGAGCGCCACGCCGCCCGGCACGTTGCGATGCTGCGGCAGGTCGAGCGCCGCCGCGTGCGAGGCGACCAGGCACGCTGCGAGAAGCAGAGAGGCGCGGACGAATGACGCGCGAAGCATGCGCCGGAGCGAAAGTCGCTTGCTGGATCCCGGTTTGCTCAAGGGGTTTGCGTCCTTCCAGGTCGATGATCCGCGCCCGCCGGCGCGTGGGGGCGGCTTCAGCGCCGAGTCATGGTGCGTATCGTGCAGCGACCGAACGTGGAGGGCAAGCCACCGTCGGAGACCGCAACTCGCGCGTGATTCAGGCGCACGATTCAGGCGCACGAGTTGTTGCCTTCGAAACGATAGATGCCGAGATACATGGGGCTTCCGGTGTGCGCGATCGGTGCGCTCCGTACGGCGGGCTTCAGGCCGGCGCCACAAAGTTGAGACGCGCGAAGACTTTCGCGAACCCGCAGGCCGCCATGTTTCGCAGCGATGGATTGGGCTCGTCGCCGACCGGCTCGCCGGTCTCGGTGGTGATGCGGGTGCGGCCGGCTTCGATCGCGAGCCGGATGCGCAGGGCCATCAGCGCGCGATGAGCCCGACGACCGCGCGCCTCGGGACGCACGCCACCGGCCCCGAGCCACGCGAAGCGATCCTGCAGGTGAAGCAGGCCGCCGCCGATGATCCGGCCTCGGTCGCTCGCCGCCACCGCCTGCCAGCCCGGGCGAACGGCCAGGCACGCGAACCAGCCGGCCATCGACGCCGGCATCTCGAAGGCTGCGCACAGCGTCTCGCCCAGCGCCTGCTCCTCGCCCTTGCGGATCGGGCGCGCCTCGACGTCGGTCTCGACCTCCAGGGGAGCCGGGTCGTCGCGCAAGACCTTGACCCAGGCCTTGCGCGCGGGAAGCGCGAAGCCGCGTCGGCCGAGCGCCGCCGCGAGCGATTCGGGTCGGGCGCCCGGGGACAGGTGGATCCACCACGACCTGATGCCCGCCTCGCGATAGGCGGTGGCAATGCGTTCGACGTCGTCGTCGCTTGCCGACTGCGCGTTGCCGAGTCCGATCACGCGATTGAACATCGGCGTGGGCAGGCCGGGCGCCATCAGCAACGTGGCGCCGG
>CALMSQ010000305.1:0-7870 GCA_937872345.1 uncultured Burkholderiales bacterium
GACGCGAAGGCGATCATCCCGTGGCGCGACACGCGGCCGTAGGTGGGCTTGATCCCGGTGACGCCGCACATCGCGGCGGGCTGCCGGATCGAGCCTCCGGTGTCGGTGCCGGTGGCCACCGGCACCAGCCCGGAGGCGACCGCCGCGGCCGAGCCGCCCGACGATCCGCCCGGAATCGCCGCGCGATCCCAGGGATTGCGCACCGGCCCGAAGTGCGAGTGCTCGTTCGAGCCGCCCATCGCGAACTCGTCGCAGTTGGTCTTGCCGAGGCACACCGCGCCGGCAGCGGCCAGCCGCTCGACCACCGTGGCGTCGAACGGGCTCACGTAGCGCTCGAGCATCTTCGAGCCCGCGGTCGAGCGCCAGCCGCGCGTGACGAAGATGTCCTTGTGCGCGATCGGCACGCCGAGCAGCGCGCCGCGCTCGCCGCGCGACCGGCGCGCGTCGGCCTCGCGCGCCTGCGCCCGGGTGAGCTCGGGCTGCACGTCGATGAACGCGTTGAGGTCGCTGGCCGCGATGCGCGCCAGCCGATCGTCGGCCAGTTCGAGCGCGGAGGCCTCGCCGCGCTCGAGCAGCGCGCCCAGCGCCCGCAGCGAATCGGGCGAGCCGCTCGTGGCGCTCGAGGCGCTCACTCGATCACCCGCGGCACCAGGTACAGCCCGCGCTCGACGCTCGGCGCCGCCGCCTGGTAGGCGTCGCGCCGCTGCGGCTCGTCGACGACGTCGTCGCGCAGCCGCAGGCTCATGTCGCCCGGGTGCGTCATCGGCTCGACGCCCCGCGTGTCGACCGCCTGCAGCCGCTCGATCAGGTGGAACACGGCGTCGAGCTGCGCCAGCGTGCGCTCGGCCTCGCCGTCGGTCAGCCCGATGCGGGCGAGCATCGCGATGCGCTTGACGTCGTCGAGGGTAAGGGACATGGGTCGTCGGTGGCGGTGAGGTCGGGGCGGCGACCGCGTGGCGCGGGGCCCGTACCGACGGCGGAGGTCTCGAGAAAACCGCCGTGTTTGCAAGGAATTATACGGTATCATTCAACGCCAATTTAGAAGTCTTTTGCGCTGCAGCAGGACGGCCGTCGCACCCAGGCTCGCCAAGGAGACGGCACGATCGTTCGCCGCGTACGAGCGAAACCTTCGACACTGCACGGAAGCGAAATGCTCGGGTTCTTGCGCAAATATTTCTCCACCGACCTGGCGATCGACCTCGGCACGGCCAACACGCTGATCTACGTGCGCGGCAAGGGCATCGTGCTCAACGAACCCTCGGTCGTCGCGATCAGGCAGGAAGGCGGGCCGAACGGCAAGCGCACGATCGCCGCGGTCGGCTCGGAAGCCAAGCAGATGCTGGGGCGGGTGCCGGGCAACATCGAGGCGATCCGCCCGATGAAGGACGGCGTGATCGCCGACTTCACCGTCACCGAGCAGATGCTCAAGCAGTTCATCAAGATGGTGCACGAGTCGCGGCTGTTCTCGCCGAGCCCGCGCATCATCATCTGCGTGCCCTGCGGGTCGACCCAGGTCGAGCGCCGCGCGATCCGCGAATCGGCGCTCGGCGCCGGCGCGTCGCAGGTGTTCCTGATCGAGGAGCCGATGGCCGCCGCGATCGGCGCGGGCCTGCCGGTGTCCGAGCCCGCGGGCTCGATGGTCGTCGACGTCGGCGGCGGCACCACCGAGGTCGGCGTGATCTCGCTCGGCGGCATGGTCTACAAGGGCTCGGTGCGCGTCGGCGGCGACAAGTTCGACGAGGCGATCATCAACTACATCCGCCGCAACTACGGCATGCTGATCGGCGAGCCCACCGCCGAGGCGATCAAGACCCAGATCGGCTCGGCGTTCCCCGGCTCCGAGATCCGCGAAATGGAAGTCAAGGGCCGCAACCTGTCCGAGGGGATCCCGCGCAGCTTCACGATCACCTCGAACGAGATCCTCGAGGCGCTGACCGATCCGCTGAACCAGATCGTGTCGGCGGTGAAGATCGGCCTCGAGCAGACGCCGCCCGAGCTCGGTGCCGACATCACCGAGCGCGGCATCATGCTCACCGGCGGCGGCGCGCTGCTGCGCGACCTCGACCGGTTGCTGATCGAGGAATCCGGCCTTCCGGTGCTCGTCGCCGAGGACCCGCTGACCTGCGTCGTGCGCGGATGCGGCATGGCGCTCGAGCGCATGGAAAAGCTCGGCACCATCTTCACCAGCGAGTAGGGCCTGCCCACCCGCAGGCCCTAGCCCCGTCCGCGAGGCCCTTCCGGAGTGGACCGCAGCCCGCCGCCGTTCTTCAAGCAAGGTCCGTCCGCAAACGCCCGGCTGCTGTTCTTCTCGCTGTTCGCCATCGCGCTGCTCGTCGTCGATTCGAGGTTCGAGGTGCTGGGGCGCCTGCGCGAGGGCATCGCGACGGTGCTCTATCCGGTGCAGCGCACGCTGCTGGTGCCGCGCGACCTGCTCGACCTCGGCGCCGAGTACCTGGCCGACGTCAACCGGCTGCGCGCCGAGAACGCCGAGCTGCGCCGGCTCGAGACCGCCAACGCCAACGCGCTGCTGCAGACCGAGCAGCTGGTGGCCGAGAACCAGCAGTTGCGCCAGCTTCTCGCGATGCGCGAGCGCACCGCGATCCGCTCGACGGTCGCCGAGGTGCTCTACGACGCCCGCGACGCGTTCTCGCGCAAGCTCGTGCTCGACAAGGGGCAGCAGAACGGCGTGATCGCCGGGCAGCCGGTAATCGACGCGTCGGGCATCGTCGGCCAGGTCACGCGCGCCTACCCGCTGTCGAGCGAGGTCACCCTGGTCACCGACCGCAGGTCGACGATCCCGGTCGAGATCCGCCGCACCGGCGAGCGCTCGGTCGCGTTCGGCGGGTCGCCGGACGGCACGATCGAGTTGCGCTACCTGCGCACCAACGCCGACGTGCGCGAGGGCGACGTGCTGGTCACTTCGGGCCTCGACGGGCTGTTCCCGCCCGGCCTGCCGGTGGGCACGGTGCGATCGGTCGAAACGGGCTCGTCGGCGTTCGTGAGAGTGCTCGTCGAGCCGGCGGCGCACGCCGAACGCACCAAGCTGCTGCTGATCCTGCTGGCCGAGCCACAGTCGCAGCCGGCGTTGCCGCCGGAGGAGCCGGCGGCTGATTCGCGACGACGTCGCCGCGGGGACTGACGCGATGCAGATGCGTCCGCACTACCTGCTGCTGCCCGCGAACCGGGCGTTCATCACGTTCACGATCGCCTCGGCGTTCCTGCTGAACGTGCTGCCGTGGGGGCACGCGACCGGCGTGCCCGACTTCCTCGCGCTGGTGCTGGTATTCTGGAACATTCATCAACCGAGAATGGTCGGCATCGGCATCGCGTTCCTGTTCGGACTGCTGATGGACGTGCACGACGCGGCGCTTCTCGGCGAGCACGCGCTGGCCTACACGCTGCTCTCGTACGGCGCGCTGAGCATGCACCGACGGGTGCCGTGGTTCCACCTCGCGGGCCAGATGGCGCACGTGCTGCCGCTGTTTCTCCTGACCCAACTGGTGCTCCTGATCGTGCGCATGGCCATCGGTGGCGCGTTTCCCGGCTGGACCTGGTTCCTGCAGAGCTTCAGCTGCACGCTGCTGTGGCCGCTGGCGCACTGGCTGCTGCTGGCGCCGCAGCGGCGAGCCATCGACCGCGACGAGAACCGGCCGATCTGACACGGCTGCAACATGGTCGAAGTCCGTGATACCGAGCGCGACCTCTACCAGCTCCGGCTGAGGCTGGCGATCGCGATGGGGCTGGTGCTGGTCTGTTTCGGTATCCTGGTCGCGCGCTTCGTCTACCTGCAGATCTACCGCTACGAGGACTTTCACGCGCAGGCCGAGGAGAACCGCATCGCGCTGGTTCCTGCCCCCCCGGCGCGCGGCCTGATCTTCGACCGCAACGGCGTGCTGCTGGCCGAGAACGTGTCGGCGTACACGCTCGAGATCGCGCCGAAGCGCGTCGCCCGCCTCGACGACACGATCGCGGCGCTGTCGGGGATCGTCGAGATCACCGCACGCGACCGGCAGCGCTTCCGCCGGCTGCTCGAGGATTCGCGCAGCTCCGACAGCGTGCCGCTGAAGGTGCGCCTCACCGACGAGGAGGTCGCGCGCCTGGCGGTCAACCGCTTCCGCTTCCCCGGCGTGGAGATCCGCGCGCGGCTGTTCCGCAACTACCCGCTCGGCGAGACCGCGGCGCACGTGGTCGGGCACATCGGGCGCATCTCGCCGGAAGACAAGCGCCGGCTCGAGGAGCAGGAACTGCTGTCGAGCTACGCGGGGTCGACCCACATCGGGAAGGTCGGCGTCGAGGCGTCGTACGAGTCGGTGCTGCACGGCCAGGTCGGCGCAGAGGAGGTCGAGGTGTCGGCCGGCGGGCGCATCGTGCGCACGCTGTCGCGCAAGCCCCCGGTGCCCGGTTCGAACCTCGTGCTGTCGATCGACATCCGGCTGCAGAAACTCGCCGAGGAGCTCTACGGCGACCGGCGCGGCGCGCTGGTCGCGATCGAGCCGAAGACCGGCGACGTGCTGGCGATGGTCTCGCGCCCCTCGTTCGATCCGAACCTGTTCGTCGACGGCATCGACACCCAGACCTGGGCAGCGCTCAACGAGGACCCGGACAAGCCGCTGCTGAACCGGCCGCTTCGCGGCGCCTACCCGCCGGGCTCGACCTACAAGCCGTTCATGGCGCTGGCGGCGCTGACGTCGGGCACGCGCACGCCGCAGGACACCATCTCGGACCCGGGCTACTTCCAGCTGGGCAACCACCGCTTCCGCGACTCCAAGCCGTCGGGCAACGGCATCGTCGACCTGCGCAAGTCGATCGTCGTCTCGAGCGACACCTATTACTACAAGGTCGCCTACGACATGGGCGTCGACCGGATCCACGACTTCATGAAACAGTGGGGATTCGGCCAGCTCACCGGCATCGACCTCGAGCACGAGAGCACCGGCGTGCTGCCCTCCTCGCAGTGGAAACTCAAGCGCTTCAAGCAGAAGTGGTTCCCCGGCGAGACACCTTCGATCGGAATCGGCCAGGGCTACAACGCGTTCACGATGCTGCAACTGGCGCACGCGACGGCGACGCTCGCCAACGACGGCATCGTGATGAAGCCCCACGTGGTCCAGACGATCGAGGACCCGGTCTCGCACGCGCGCCAGCGCACCGTGCCCGCCGAGAGCTACCGGATACCGCTCAAGCGCGAGTACCTCGACCTGGTCAAGGGCGCGATGGTCGACGTCAACCGCTTCGGCACCGGGCGCATCGCGTTCGCCAATGCCGAGTACGTCGCGGCGGGCAAGACCGGCACCGCGCAGGTGGTCGGCATCAAGCAGGGCGAGCGCTACGACGCGAAGCGCATCGCCGAGCGCCATCGCGACCACTCGCTGTTCATGGCCTTCGCGCCGGTCGAGAACCCGAAGATCGCGGTCGCGCTGATCGTCGAGAACGGGGGCTTCGGCGCGCAGGCCGCGGCGCCGATCGCGCGCAAGCTGTTCGACTTCCACCTGCTCGGCAAGCTGCCGAAGGACGTGCGCGAGGACCTGCTGCCGAAGCTGCTCGACGAAGCCGAGTTGCGCGACGTGCCAGAGAGCGTCGAGCCCGAGCAGGTCGCCGAACCGGAGCCGAAGCGATGATCCACGAGCGGCCGTCCCTGTGGCAGCGCATCCGCCCGCACGTGCTCGTGTTCGACGCACCGCTGCTTTTCGCGCTCGCGCTGCTGGTCGCGCTGAGCCTGGTGACCATGTACTCGGCCGGCATCGACTACAACGGGCGGCTGCAGGACCACGGCCGCAACCTGCTGATCGCGTTCGCGATCATGTGGATCGCCGCGAGCCTGCCGCTGCAATGGGTGCAGCGTTCGGCGGTGCCGGTCTACCTGGCCGGGCTGGCGCTGCTGGTCGCGGTGGCCCTGTTCGGCGACATCTCGAAGGGCGCCCGGCGCTGGCTCGACCTCGGCGTCACGCGCATCCAGCCGTCCGAGCTGATGAAGATCGCGATGCCGCTGATGCTCGCGTGGTACTTCCAGCAGCGCGAGGGGGCGCGCGGCTGGGCCGACTTCGTCATCGCCGGAGTGCTGCTCGCGCTTCCGGTGTGGCTGATCGCGCGCCAGCCCGACCTCGGCACCGCGCTGCTAGTGTCGGCGGCCGGCCTCTACGCGATCTTCTTCGCGGGATTGAGCTGGAAGGTGATTGCCGTCGGCATCGTCGCAGGCATCGCCGCGCTGCCGGTGCTGTGGTCGGTCATGCACGACTACCAGCAGCACCGGATCCTGATGATGATCGACCCCTCGTCGGATCCGCTGGGCAAGGGATTCCACGTGATCCAGTCGACCATCGCGGTCGGCTCGGGGGGCATCTGGGGCAAGGGCTGGACCGCGGGCACGCAGTCGCACCTCGATTTCATCCCCGAGCGCACCACCGACTTCGTCTTCGCGGTGTTCTCCGAGGAGTTCGGCCTGGTCGGCAACCTCGTGCTGCTGGTCGTCTACCTGTTGCTGATCGGCCGCGGCCTGGTGATCGCCGCAAACGGCGCGAACATCTTCGCCCGGCTGCTCGCGGGGTCGATCACGCTGATCTTCTTCACCTATGCGTTCGTCAACATCGGCATGGTGTCGGGCATCCTGCCGGTGGTGGGCGTGCCGCTGCCGCTGATGTCGTACGGCGGCACTGCGATGGTCACGCTCGGGCTCGGCGCCGGGCTGCTGATGGCCATCAGCCGGCAACGCAAGCTGGTCCAGACCTGACGAGGCGCGCCCGCGAAGGCCGCGCGGCGGCGCACGAGCCGCCAGCGGCTCGCAGCGCCCGGGCTGCGCCTATTCTCCGGCCGCGCGAAGCATGATCTTGCCGATGTGCCGCGACGATTCCATCAGCTCGTGCGCGCGCGCCGCGTCGGCGAGCTCGAAGGTCTCGTGGATCACCGGCTGCACCTGGCCCGAGGCGAGCAGCGGCCAGACGTGCTCGCGAAGCTGCCGGGCGATCTGCGCCTTGTCGTCCGCGCTGCGCGGCCGCAGCGTCGAACCGGTCCAGGTGAGTCGCTTGACCATCAGCGGCGTGCAGTCGATCTCGGCCTTCGGGCCGTTGAGGAACGCGATCTGCACCAGCCGGCCCTCGATCGCCAGCGCCTTGAAGTTGCGCGCAACGTAGTCGCCTCCGACCATGTCGAGGATCAGGTCGACGCCGCGCTTGCCGGTGAGCGCCGCGATGCGCTCGACGAAATCCTCGCGCCGGTAGTCGATCGCCACGCTGGCGCCGAGCCGCTCGCACACCGCCGCCTTCTCGGGGCCGCCCACCGTCGTGTAGACGGTCGCGCCGCGGGCGCGCGCGAGCTGGATCGCGGTGAGGCCGATGCCGGACGAGCCACCGTGCACCAGGAACGACTCGCCCGCCGCCAGCCGGCCGCGCTCGAACACGTTGGTCCAGACGGTGAAGAAGTTTTCGGGCAGCGCCGCCGCCTGCAGCAACGACAGCCCCTGCGGCACCGGCAGTACCTGGCCTGCGGGGGCCACCGCGTACTGTGCGTAGCCGCCGCCGTTGGTGAGCGCGCAGACCGCATCGCCGATCTTCGGCTCGACGACGCCCTCGCCCACCGCGACCACGTGTCCCGACACCTCGAGCCCGATCACGCGAGAGGCGCCCGGCGGCGGCGGATAGCGGCCCTGTCGTTGCGCCACGTCGGGACGGTTGACACCCGCCCATGCGACGCGGATCAGCACCTCGCCGGCCGCCGGCGCAGGCACCGGCATCCGGTCGGCGCGCAGGACCGAAGGCGGCCCGCCGTCGCCATGATCGACGAATTCCATCGTTGCGGGGATCTGACTCATGACTTGACCCGGATGCTTGCGCGGGCCGGCCGCGTCGCGCATAGTCGCCCGGTCCGGACCCTTGTT
>CALMSQ010000306.1:0-7857 GCA_937872345.1 uncultured Burkholderiales bacterium
TGCTTGGTTCGCGTGCGTGGAGGGTGCGCGCGGACTGGTCACCCTGGTCGGCCGATCCGTGGACTGCATCAAGACCCCCGACCATTGCGATGAGATCCTCCGCTCGCGGGTCGAGGCCACTCTCGCCCTGGGCGCCGCGTGCCGCGCGGCCAAGACTCCACCTCCGGTCTGGGTGCAGATGTCCACCGCCCACATCTACGGCGACCCGCCGACGGCGATCTGCGATGAGCGTTCGCCGTTCGGTTTCGGCCTCGCTCCGTCCGTCGGCAGGGCTTGGGAAGAAGCCTTCGCACAGTCGGTGCTCCCGGATCAGCGTGCGGTGGTCCTCCGCACCAGTTTCGTGATCGGCCGCTCCAATCCCGGCGGTGCGGGGGCGCTCGCGAAGCTGGGCCTGCTCGCCCGGCTTGGTCTGGGCGGCCGCGTTGGCGCCGGCACGCAGGGGATGTCCTGGCTCCACGAGCGCGACAAAAACCGGATCTTCGAGCGGGCCGTGACCGATGACTCCATGCGCGGCGCGTACATCGCGTCCTCTCCGGGCCCGGTGCCCCAGCGCGAGTTCATGCGCGAACTGCGCCGCCACGCCGGCGGCTTGGGCGGGCTGGGTCTGGGCTTGCCCGCCTTCGAGTGGATGGTCCGGCTCGGCGCACCCCTCGTCCTGCGGACCGACCCGGAGCTCGCGCTCTACGGCCGCTTCGTCGAGCCCCGCCGGCTGCTGAAGGAGGGTTTCACGTTCGAGTTTCCCAGCCTCGGTCCGGCGCTGGCGGACCTCTACTCCCGGCGCTGACCTATGCTCGTAAGTCCGT
This sequence comes from uncultured Burkholderiales bacterium, assembly GCA_937872345.1. GTDB lineage: Bacteria > Pseudomonadota > Gammaproteobacteria > Burkholderiales > Burkholderiaceae_E > Zeimonas. The sequence goes on from CALMSQ010000306.1 coordinate 804, forward strand.
TCGGGGCGCGGCCGTCATAAAGGCGCCCGCTCGAATGCACCCGCCGCCCGAAGCATCTCGTCCCCGGAGGCGACCATGCCCGACAAGCCTACCTCCGATCCCCTGGAAGTCCTCCTCGCCCACGACGCCTGGGCCACGCGCCGCCAGGTCGAGCTGTGCAAACACCTCACGCCCGCCCAGTTCCAGCGGCGTTTCGACATCGGCCTGGGCTCGCTCCACGACAACCTCTCGCCCGTGATCGGCGCGGTCCAGCGCTGGACAGATCGCCTGCACGGCCGCCCGCCGCGGCCGATGCTCCTGGCCCCCAAGGAGTACGCCCACCTGGGCGGCCCGCGCGTGGAGCGCACGCCCGATCAGCTCATCGCCATCTCCGCCGAGGCCTCCGCCGAGCTCGCGGCCTTCGCCAGGGACCACCGCGCCGACCTGGGCCGGACCGTCGTATTGGAATGGCCCGGAACCGCGGACCGCAAGAAGAAGCGGTACACCTTCCCCCACGCCGCGGTGATCGTCCACGTCTGCACCCACGGCATGCACCACCGATCGCAGTGCACGAACATGCTCAAGCGGCTGGGGGTGCCGGGGCTGTCGGACAAGCTCCCGGACCTGAGCGCGGTGGATTGGCAGGCGGAGAATGAGATTCCGGCGGTGGAGATCCCGGCGTGACCCGCACGAGCGATGAATGAAAGAGCCCGTTTCGCCCCCCCGCCCCGGGGGCCGCCCGGGGCGGGCCCCCCCTCGCCCGGATTTGTTGGCCCCGCCTCGAGCGCCGCCACTAGCATGCGGATGACCCGGTCCACGCAGGCCGCTCACATCCGGACGTTGCACGCCGTTCCATGCCAGCCGACACAAGAGAAGCGAGCGCCGCCGTCGACGACGAATCGACGCGCGTCAACATCGACCCGCGCCGGCGCTTCGAGTTGCTCGAGGACTGCCGCGACATGGTGATCTCGCGGCTCGCGAGAGTCATCAGCGAGGCGCTGGACCGGATGAGCGAAGAGCTCACCGCGATGGCGATGAAGGAGATGCGCCGCGATGCGCAGCAGGCGCTGCTCGATGCCGTGTCGATGGTGCGCGTGCATCGCGCCGACATCGAATTCCGCTTCAGGCAGGCGTTCTCCGACGTGTACGAGCGCCGGATGTACAACCGCTCCGGGCAGCCGGAGACCGGCGCGGAGCCGGGTGAGCTGGCGCTGGTGGGCGACGAGGCGATCGACGGACGCATCGTCGTCGATCGTCTGGTGCAGCGCACTCGCGGCAAGCTCGATCCCGACGAGGTCCTCGGCGTGCGTGCGCGGCTCGCCGCGCTGCTCGATCGCGACTGGTTCGACGAGAACGACCACCCGGCGTCCCCCGAGGCGGTGTTCGAGGCGCTGCGCGCGGCGCTCGACCAACTCGGGCCGCCCCTCGAGGTGCGCTCGGCGCTGATGCAGGCGTTCGAGCCGCATGTGTCGGCTCACTTGAACGACGTCTATTCGAACGTCAACGAGCGCCTGAAGAGCAACCGGATCCTGCCGAGAATCCGTCCTCGCGTCGTGGCGGCCGCAGCCGGCCGGCGCGCTCCCGGAGAGGCGGCACCCACCGGTCCCGCTTGGGACGCGGGCGCATCGGCCATCGGCGCGCCTGGATCGGGCGCAGGGCGGGGAGTCGCCGCGTCTGCCGGCGCCGGTGACCTCGGGGTCGCGGGCCGCGGTGGTGGAAGCGATGGCGGCTTCGCGGGCGGTGGTGGCACGGGAGACGGCGGCGGATTCCCGGGTGCCGGCCGCGGTGGTGCAGCAGGTGGTGGTGGCCCGGTCGGCGTGGGGGCCGCCGCCGCGTCCGGTGGCGGCTTCGCAGCCGGTGGCAGCCTCGCCTCGGGCGGCGGATTCCCGGCGGGCGGTGGCGCGGCGGCGGGCATGGCACCCGCTGGCGCAGGCACGGCGCGTCCGGCCGGCGCACCCGGGGGGGCGGTCCCGTTCGGCGGCCCGTTCGATCCGGCGACGGGACCCGATCCGTTCGACCAGCTGATTCGCCAGATCTCGGCAGGACACCCGTCCGCGCGCCGATCGGCCGCGCGCATGCTCTCCGACCCCACGACCTTCGGCATGGCAGACCTGCCGATGCCTTCGGTCGAGCCGCCGCTGATCGAGGCGCTGCACACGTTCCAGTCGTCACCGGCAGCGCCGGGCACCGCTCACGACGGCGAGCTGGTGTCCAAGCTGCTCGACCAGGCGCGCGACAAGGGGTCGCCGCTGGACCAGCTGACGGTCGAGATCGTGTCGCTGGTGTTCGACTACATCTACGCCGATCGCCGCCTGCCGGATCCGGTGAAGCAGCAGCTGCTGCGCCTGCAGGTGGTGGCGGTCAAGGCGGCGCTGCTCGATCGCAGCTTCTTCGCGCGCAGGCAGCACCCGATGCGGCGCCTGATCGACCGGATCTCCGACATGGCGACCGACCCCGACGCAGACGTCGGGCCCGAGTCCGGATTGATCGCGGGCATCGCCGACACCGTGGACTGGATCATCGAGCACTTCGACAGCGACCTCGCGACCTTCGAGGAGGCGATGCGCCGATTCGACTTGCTGGCGGCCGCAGAGGCCGAGCGGCGGGCCGCGCGGCTCGCGGAGATCGCGCGCCAGGCCGAGCGGCTCGAGGCGCTGTCAGTGGCGCAGGAGGAGGCGCAGGCCGAGATCGCCTTGAGGATCGACCCGGTGACGCCGGCGTTCGTGCGCGAGTTCCTCTCGCGCTGGTGGTCGCGTGCGCTCGCGCACGCCAGGGTCGACGGCGACGGCAGCGCCGCCGGGTGGAACGACGCGCTGCGCGCCGGTGAACTGCTGATCTGGAGCGTCGCGCCGAAGATGCCCGAGGACATCGCGCGACTCGCGTCACTGCTGCCGCGGCTGATCCAGGGACTGATGAAGGGGCTCGCCGACGTCGGCATCGAGCAGGCCGATCGCGAGCGCTTCTTCAATGAATTGCTGCAGTGGCATACCCGCGCGATCCAGGATGCCAAGCTCAACGTCGCGCGGCCCAAGCCGGTCGTGCCGGCCGCCGTGCAGATGGCTCCGGACGGAACCATCCGATTCGAGGCACGCGCCGACTCCGGCGGCGCGCGCCCGGCGCTCGCGGGTGCCACGGCCGCCGCGGGTGGCAGCGGTGCCACGTTCGCGTCGGGTCGCGGCGAGTCCAGGGTCGACGCGTTGCAGCGCGGCGACCTGGTCGAGATCACGGAGCTCGACGGCAGCCGCCAGACGCTGCGGCTCGCGTGGATCAGCCCGAGCGCCAAGCTCTACGTGCTGACGCGGTTTCCCGACATCGGGCGCTCGCTGAGCCGCCGCGAGATCGTCAGCCTGTTCGAGTCGGGTCGCGCGCGCCGCACCGACAGCGAGAGCGCGCTCGATCGCGCGATCGAGGCGATTGCGCAGCCCGAGGCCGCCTGACCCCTGACGCGGCGCTCGCGCCACGTATCCGCTGACGCGTTTCTCCATTAGCATGCGGCGCATGAACCGGCGCCGGTGGCTCTCCCTGTCCCAGTGGCTGCTGCTCGTCGTGCTGGTGGCCGCGCCAGGCCTGCAGGCCTGCATCGCGCGCACGCCGCAGCCCGACTGGGTTTCGATCGACGCGCTGCCGCAGCAGGCGCGCGAGACGCTCGCGCGGATTCGCAGTGGCGGGCCTTTCCGCTACGACAAGGATGGCGCGGTGTTCTTCAACCGGGAAGGGCAGCTTCCGCGGCGCGAGCGCGGCTACTACACCGAATACACCGTGCCCACTCCAGGCGCCCGCAACCGCGGCGCCCGGCGTATCGTGGCGGGGGGTGATCCGCGCGCCTCCGGCGAGTACTACTACACCGACGATCACTACCGCAGCTTCCGCCGCATCAGGGAGTGAGTGCAATGGGCACGCTGAGCAACATCCCGCCGCACGCCGTGTTGCCGCTGTCCGCCTACGACCGGGATGCCCTCGAGCGCGCCGCCGAGCGTGCCGATCAACGCCTGCTGCGCGTCGACCTCGCGCCCGCGACCGACAAGCGCGGCGTACTGGCGGCGATCGCGAACGCCTTTTCGCTCCCCGCGCACTTCGGCCATAACCTGGACGCCCTGTACGACTGCGTGACAGACATGACGCCGCGCGTCGAGGCCGAGCAACCGGGCTTCCTGGTCATCCTCGAGAACATGCCCGATACCGCCGACTTCGGGCACGAGCAGCGCGAAGCGCTGCTCGACGTGTTCCGCGACGCGGCCGACTTCTTCTTCGACCGCAAGACCGCGTTTCGCGTGTTCTACTCGGTTCGCGCGGGCGGGTCGCGCCGCGCGGTGGCGGGCCCGGGCCGCCGCACCTAGAAATCGCCGGCGAGCGCCTGCAGCGCAGCGATCGCGGCGGGCCCGGCGGTCTCGGTGCGCAGCACCCGCGGACCCAGCCGCACTGCCCGGAAGCCGGCCGCGCAGGCTGCCTGCAGTTCGGGGGGGCTCAGCCCCGATTCGGGGCCGACGAGCAGGTCGATGGCGAACGAGCCTGCGATGCCCAGGTCGGCCAGTCGGGCAGTGCCTTCAGGTTCGAGGACGATTCGCGTGCGGCCGGGCGCCGGGGCGTTCCGCGCGAGCCAGCGGTCGAAGTCGACCGGGACGCCGAGCACGGGCAGCCGGTCTCGGCCGCACTGCATGCACGCGGCCTCGACGATCCGCGCCCAGTGCTCGTGCCGGCGCTCAAGCCGCTGCGCGTCCAGCCTGGCCTGCGTGCGCGCCGTCACGACCGGCTGGATCGCGTGGACGCCGAGTTCGACCGCCTTCTCCACCGTCCAGTCCATGCGCTCGGCCGCGCTGATGCCCTGCACGAGCGTGATCGCGAGCGGGCTCTCGGTGACGGCCGCGATCGGCGCCAGCAGGCGGACGGTGCAGGCCTTCGCGTCGGCGCGCTCGATGCGCGCGTCGAATCGAGTCCCGCTGCCGTCGAAGCACTCGACCGGTGCGCCTGCGGCCAGGCGAAGCACGCGCACCAGGTGGTGCGACTGCCGGGCGTCGAGGACGCGGATCGCCTCGTCGATCGGGGCCGGCCCGTTCGCCGCGGCGATCAGGATCCGCGGGCGCATCGCGGCCAGGGGCGGCGTCGGTCGGGGCGCGCGTCAGCGCGCCTCTTGCGGCTCGTGCGCCTCTTGCGCGAGCGGCCGCGCCGGCCGGCCACTGCCGGCGCCAGGAACGAGCTCGCGGAAGAAATTCGGGAGCGCGAACAGCGCGCGGTGGATGTCGCCGTTGTAGTAGCGCAGGTCGGCGATGCCACGCTCGCCGAGCCGGCGCTCGGCCACGCGCGGCTCGAGCGCGAGCGGGTCGAGCGTGTCGGAGGCGCAGCACATGCCCCAGTAGGCGCCGTAGAGGGGCACGTACAGGCCGAGCGGGCGCACGATCGCGAACACCGACGACAGCTCCGCGAGCAGCCTGCGCACGAGGTCCGGCTTGTACACCGGCGACCCGATGTGCAGCATCACCGCGGCCCCCGGGTTCATCACGCGCTTGAGCAGGCGGAAGAAGTCGGCCGTGTACAGGCGGTGCGCGGGTGTGTCGGGATCGGTGAGGTCGAGCACGACGAGGTCGAAGCGCTCGGCGCCGGATGCGGCCATGTCCTCGACGAGCGCCCAGCCATCGCCGATCCGGACTTGCAGGCGCGGGTCTTCGAAGGCGCCGCGATGGACCTTGCCGAGGTGCTCGCGCGCCACGCGCACCACTTCGGCGTCGAGCTCGGCCATCACCACGCGCTCGATCGACGGGTGCTTGAGCAGTTCCTCGCTCGAGCCGCCGTCGCCGCCGCCGATCACCAGCGCCGAGGCAGGCCCGGGATGCGCGATGGCCGCCGGATGCGTGATCGCTTCATGGTAGAAGAACTCGTCGCGCTCGGACGTCATGTAGAAGCCGTCGAGGCGGAACAGCCGGCCCCACTGCGGCGTCTCGAACACTTCGAGCGTCTGGTACGGGGTGCGCACGGTCTCGATGCGGCGTGCCGCGCGAAAGCCGAACGCGCTGTCCTCGTTGAGCCATTCGAGCAGCAGTTCGCCCGATTGGGACACCGGGTCTTCGGAGCCGCGAAGGATCCGGTTGGTGCCCTGCTGGCGCGGCGCGAACGCGACGATGAGGTCGTCGAGCAGCTTCTCGGCCTTCGACGAGTTGTCGGTCGAGAAATTGCAGACGTAGACGTCGAGCGTCACGCCCGAGCGCTCGGGCCAGGTGTGGACCGCGAGGTGCGACTCGGCCAGCAGCACTGCGCCAGTCACGCCGCCAGGCTCGCCCTGGTAGTCGGGGAAAGTGAAGAACTTCTCGTCGACGACCGTGAGCCCGGCCGCGTCGACCGCGCCGCGGCACAGCCGCTCGAGCGTCGACGCGTCGGTGAGCAGTGCGCCGTCGCACTGGCAACCGTACAGATCAGCGGTGAGGTGCAGTCCCTGCATTCCGTTCCAACCCAGTCCCTACCCGTATCCGGCGTGGACCATTCTGCGGACACCCGCCGTGGCAGGCGAGGCGCCCTGGATTGAAGACCCCAAGTGCCCGGAGACGCCTTGCCGCGCATCCCCGGACCCGATCGGTTCAGGCTGGCTCGCGCCCGCCTGTTCAACCAGTTCCTGAGCATCCCCTTGGTCTTGATTCGGGGGGATCCAGATCAGTGGAAAGCCGCGAGGCCGCGACGCGGACTCGCGAAGAGAGCCCGCCATTATATAGGAACCGTGATATCTCGCGCCAGATACCGGCGCCGGTTTGTTAGAATGGCAGCGCTGCCGACGACGCGTCGGCAGCGCCGTCGAGCGAGCCGGGGCCGGAGCGCCGACCTGGATCCGAGCTGCGAGGACCGCGATGGAGGCTCTCCTGGGACATAGCGCGCAACCCGCCGAGCGCGGCCACCGCGGCGAGGGGCCGCTGCCGCCGCCGGCGACGCTGAAGAAGATGGCCGACGCGATCCGCGCGCTGTCGATGGACGCCGTACAGCAGGCCAACTCCGGCCATCCCGGGATGCCGATGGGAATGGCCGAGATCGCGGTGGCGTTGTGGTCCCGGCACCTGAAGCACAACCCGGCCAATCCGCACTGGTCCGACCGCGA
>CALMSQ010000307.1:0-2934 GCA_937872345.1 uncultured Burkholderiales bacterium
ACCTTGGATTCTGGCAGAAAGGGGTTGACGGAGCTACATGTTCGGGGCTAAGCAACTCGGTGGCATCAGCCGCTGTCAGTCTATCCTTCGGCTGGAACGCATATCCTTCGGACTTTCAAGGGAGAACGATCCACGATGGGACTGTTCCGACGCGGCGGGCCGGTTGTCTTCGAGCGCCATGCCTACGGCAGGCGCAGGTCATGGACGGTGCCGCGCTGGCTGCTGTGGCTGCTCGCCGGCGTCGCGATCGGGGCGGGCGGCCTGTTCTACGCGCAGGAGGAGTACCTGCCGCCGCGCCTGACACCGGCCGAGTCGCAGCAGTTGCAGGCACGCCTGACCGAGGTCAGCGCCGAGCGGCAGCGGCTGAAGCTGGCGCTGGACCAGGCCACGGCCGAGGCGAAGTCCGCGCGCGCCGACGGCGAGCGGCTGGGCGCCGAGCTGGCCGAGGCCCGCCAGTCGGTCGATCGGCTGCAGAAGGACCTCGCGCTGTTCGACGAGGTGATGCCGCCCGACCCGCGCGACGGCGCGGTCGCGGTGCGCGGGGCGAAGTTCGTCAACGACGGCGGGCAGCTCGCGTATCACGTGCTGCTCACCCGCGAGCGCAAGGGCGGCAAGCCGTTCAGGGGCGTGATGGAACTGGCCGTCGCCGGCGACCGGGCGGGGCGCAACGAGACGATCACGCTGGGCCCGGTGGACGTGAACCTCGCCGGCTACCAGCACCTCACCGGAAGCCTGCCGCTGCCGGCCGGCTTCACCGGGCGTCAGGTGACGATCCGCGTGCTCGATCGTGCCGGCGGCACGATGCAGGGGATGCGCGTCATGATCGTGCGTTGATCACGCGGATCGGCGCGCCGTCCAGCCACGCGGCGAGCGCGTCGACGATGCCTCCGAAGAAGGCCGCGAACACCTGCGCGTTCACGTAGCCCAGGTGTGGCGAGATCGTGACGTTCGGCAGCCCGAAGAGCGGGTGGCCGGCCGAGATCGGTTCCACGTCGAAGACGTCGAGCGCCGCGCCGCCCGGCCGGCCCGCGGCGAGCGCTTCGGCGAGCGCCCGCTCGTCCATGAGCCCCGAGCGCGACGTGTTGACGATCACCGCGTCGGAGCGCATCCGCGCAAGATCGGCCGCGCCGACGATGCCGCGCGTGCGCGCGGACAGCACCAGGTGCAGCGACACTGCCGCGCTGGTCTCGAAGAGTTCCTCCTTCGACACGCGCCGCACGCCGACCTCGGACGCTCGCGCATCGTCGAGGTTCTGGCTCCAGGCGACGACGTCCATGCCGAAGGCCTGCCCGACGCGGGCGACCCGCGCGCCGATCTGCCCCAGGCCGACGAGGCCGAGCCGCTCGCCGGCCAGGTTCGCGGGCAGCGGATAGCCGAGCCCCTCGGCGTCGCCGCGCCAGTGCCCGCGCCGCGTGCCGGTGTCCGCCTGCACGAGGCGCTTGGTCGCGGCCAGGATCAGCGCCCAGGTCAGCTCGGCGGTCGAGGCCTTCGACGGCCCGCCGGGAGTGAACGACACCGGGACGCCGCGGCGCGCGGCCGCCTCGTGGTCGACAGCGGCGTTGCGCTCGCCGGTGAAGACGACGAACTTCAGCCGCGGCAGCGCGTCGATGACCGACGCGGGAAATGGCGTGCGCTCGCGCATCAGGCAGACCGCGTCGAAGTCGGCGAGCGCCTCGACCGCGCGCCCGGCGCTGCCGAACGGCTGCTCGAAGACGACGACGTCGGCGCGCTCGCGCACGGCCGTCCAGTCGGCGGCCGCGAAGGCCGCGCGCTCGTAGTCGTCGCAGACCGCGATGCGGGGACGCATCAGTACTTCTCCTTGATCGGCTTGACTGGCCCGCCGAAGCGTTCGGTGCCCGGCTTGCCCTGCAGCGGCGGCAAGTCGAGCCGCTCGATCGGCACCTTGCGGTCGGGCACCTGGTCGAGCAGGTGGCGGATCAGGTTCAGCCGCCCGCGTCGCTGGTCGTCGAAGTTCACCAGGTGCCAGGGCGCGTGCTTCGTGTGCGTGACCTCGAACATCGCGTCGCGCGCGCGCGCGTAGTCGGCGTAGTGCTCGCGCGACTTCAGGTCGATCGCCGAGAGCTTCCAGCGCTTCAGCGGGTCTTCGGCGCGCTCGGCGAAGCGCTCTTCCTGGTAGACCTGGTCGACCGCCAGCCAGTACTTGTAGAGCAGGATGCCGTCGTCGGCCAGCAATTTCTCGAACACCGGTGCCTGCTTCAGGAACAGCCGGTACTGCTCGTCGCTGCAAAAGCCCATCACGCGCTCGACGCCCGCGCGGTTGTACCAGCTGCGGTCGAACAGCACCATCTCGCCCGCCGCCGGCAGGTGCGCCGCGTAGCGCTGGAAGTACCACTGGGTGGCCTCGCGCTCGGTCGGCTTGGGCAGCGCGACGATGCGCACCTGGCGCGGATTCAGGAACTCGGCGATGGTGTGGATCACGCCGCCCTTGCCCGCGGTGTCGCGGCCTTCCAGCAGCACCATCATCCGCGTGCCGGTGTGGGCGAGCCAGTGGGCGAGGTCGTTCAACTCGAGCTGAAGCGGCTCGAGCGCCGCCTCGTAGTCCTTCTTCTTCATGGGCTTCATCGCCGGGCCTCCGTCTCGCGCGGACCGACAGAGCATAGCTCGACTCGGCTATGATCGCCCGATGCCCCGCTCGCTCGACGCCTTCCACGACTCCGACCGCGTGCTGCGGCTCGCGGCCGAGACCTTCTTCGACCACCTGTCGGAGATGTGCGAGGGCATCCTCGTGGTCGACAAGTCGGCGCGCATCGTCTGGGTCAACGACCGCTGGCAGCGCAATATCGCCAGCCTCGGGTTCTCGAACGCCGACGAGATCATCGGCAAGCCGGTCGAGGAGGTGGTGCCCAACACGCTGATGCGCCACGTCGTCGAGACCGGCAAGCCGATCCTGCTCGACATCCTCGAGAACAAGGC
>CALMSQ010000308.1:0-1869 GCA_937872345.1 uncultured Burkholderiales bacterium
GCTACGAGGACTGGATCGCGTTGTTCGCGCCCGATTGCCGCTACCTGGTGCAGCCGCGCGAGAACCACGACCGCGGCTTGCCGCTGTCGACGATGGCGCTCGAGGGGCAGGGCATGCTGCGCGATCGCGTGCACGCGGTGCGCAGCACGCTGTTCCATGCGCCGTACTACCAGCGCCACGTGATCGGCGCCGCGCGGGTGCGCGCGGTGCTGGCGGGCGACACGGCGAGGCCGCTGCGCGTGGCGACCGAGGCCAACTATGTGGTGCTGCGCACGCACGTGCAGCAGCCCGCGGAGATCCTCAGCGCCGGGCGGCACCTGGACGAACTGGTGCGCGTCGGCGACGACTGGTGTTTCGGCCTCAAGCACGTCGTCTTCGACACCGAGCTGATTCCCAACTCGCTGATCTACCCGATCTAGTCTTCGTTGCGCGGAGCTTGCCGATGAACGAACCCACCGTGTGGGTCGACGTGGCCGCGGAGGCCGAGCTGATCGACGCAGACGTCGTCGCGGTGCCGGCGATGGGCGGCGAGATCGCCCTGTACCTGGTCGAAGGCGAGGTCTACGCGACCGACAACCGCTGCACGCACGGCGACGCGCGGCTCTCGGAAGGCTTCGTCATCGACCACTGCATCGAGTGTCCGCTGCACCAGGGACAGTTCGACGTGCGCACGGGCGAGCCGCTGTGCACGCCGGTGACCGAGCCGCTGCGGGTGTGGCGGGTGCGGCGCGAGGGCGGCCGGATCCTGGTCGCGCTCGATGCGCCGGAGGGCGGCGCCCCTAGCGCGCCGGCAGCCTGAGCAGGACGATCAGTGCGCCCGAACCGCCGTCGTTCGGGCGCGCCTGGCAGAACGCGAGCACTTCCTGGCGCTGCACGAGCCAGCGCGGCACCCTGACCTTGAGCACCGGCTCGCGGCCGGCCGAGCCGAGTCCCTTGCCGTGGATCACGCGCACGCAGCGCGACTCGTCGCGCAGCGCGCGGTTCAGGAAGGCGCCGAGCGCCTCGCGCGCCTCGTCGGTGCGCAGCCCGTGCAGGTCGATCTGGCCCTTGACCGCCCATTCGCCGCGGCGCAGCCGCCGGACGACGTCGGGGCCGATGCCATGGCGCCTGTAGGACAGCGCCTCGTCGGTTTCCAGGTACTGCTCGATGCCGATCTCGTCGGACAGCGAGGCGTCGAGCACCGCACGCTCGTCGAGTTCGCGCTGGCGCGGCACGGTCGCGGGGGCGGGCCGCTTCGGGTCCGCGCGCCCGGTCGGGGGCAGGGGGACGGCGTCGGAGACTTCGTTGCGGAACAGGTTTGCCTCGCGGGCGAGGCGCTGTGCCTGCTCGCGCCGGCGCCGCTCGTCGTCTTCCTTGCGGCGAGCCTGCGCCTTCAGCGCGGCGGCCAGCGGCCCGAGACCCTCCAGCCCGTCGAGTCGCTCGACGGTGACCGGGCGCCCCCTGCGGTTCATCCTTCCTGCTGCGCCTCGAGGTAGCGTTGCGCGTCGAGCGCCGCCATGCAACCGGTGCCGGCGCTGGTCACGGCCTGCCGGTAGACGTGGTCCTGCACGTCGCCGGCGGCGAACACGCCGGGGATGCTGGTGGCCGTCGCCTGCCCGGCGTTGCCGCCGCGGGTCACGATATAGCCGTTGGCCATCTCGAGCTGGCCCTCGAACAGCGACGTGTTCGGCGAGTGGCCGATCGCGACGAAGACCCCCGACAGCGCGAGCTCGCTCGTCTGTCCGCTGCGGTTGTCGCGCAGCCGCACGCCGGTCACGCCGGTCGCGTCGCCCAGCACCTCGTCGAGTTCCTCGAACCAGCGGACCTCGACGTTGCCGTCGCGCGTCTTGGCCATCAGCTTGTCGATCAGGATCGGCTCGGCGCGGAAGC